>CAZKTR010000286.1:0-4810 GCA_964555525.1 uncultured Pirellulaceae bacterium | reverse complement strand
TGGTACCAGCGCACAAAAAAGGACCGCCGAAGCGGTCCAGGGTTTTCTCAGTTTTGCGTGCCGCCTACAGTGCGTCTTGCATCATTTGGCGAATCTTAGTTTCGTCCGCGCCTGACATACGACTAACTTCTTCATCACCTCTCATCAGAACCAGTGTTGGCATCGCACTAACACCATACTCCTCGGCAACATCTTTGCTATTGTCGACATCAACTGCAACAATCTTCACTTGGCCGTCGAACTCGCCAGCCATCATTTGAAGCCCCGGCTTCAATTTTTTACAAGGCGGTCACCAAACTGCCGTAAAGTCAACCAGCGTAAGTTCATTGGCGGCAAGTGCAGAAGCCAAAGCGTCACTATCGACCTCCATAACATCGCCTGGAGGACCACTGTAAGCGGCAGGAGCACTGGAGCCGCTGCTACCTCTATCAACAACTGCATCCTCTCCGCACCCAGCGGCCAGTAGCGCGAACAATGCACATACTGAAAGTAGATATTTCATTTTTGCCTCGTGAAAATTTGTTCGCCACCTGCAAAATCTTACGATTTATGGTGGCACGAATTGAAAAACCGTTTTGAATCATAATCGGCTGCCACTTCGGCGGCAACTGAAGAATTTCCTCACAAAACCGGACGTTACAGTAAAACCCACTGTATCTTTCTATAAAAAAGCCACCACAAGTAAAATCCTTGCGGTGGCTGTTAGTTTTAATACGCCGCTATCAGGACTTGCCAAGGCCTCCTGAGCTCTGGCGAGCCTTACGACTAGCTACCGGCAGGATCTTTGCCGTCGATCCAAGGACCCGCCAACTTCATATAGTCAGGCTCTTGTAACGTACTGCCCGCATCGCCGGCTTTCCAACCGGGAATATGCATCGGCTTGCCACGCTTTTCGGAAATCGCTTCCCAACGCTTGTCCCAACTTCCATCTGCCTCGCTAACGGCCATCTTTTCATCATCAAAGAAGTATACCTTGCCTTCACGGTAACTCTTGGCACCCAATAGCACGGTCGTGATCGCAGCAGCTCCCAACAGAGGGTCGTTGTTACACATCCTTGGATCTTCGGCGACCATCGCTTCGACCCAGTTCTTGAAGTGAGCGTAGGTCGTATCCTTGATGCTTTCGGTCGAAATCCGCTTAGGTTTGAGCTTACTGTTAAGCGTTACTTGTGGACGTTCTGGGACAAAATCAAAACCATCGAACGCTTCGCCGTTACCCAACACATAACTTCCGTGGTGACCACGAATCAACTGCTTAATCGGAGTCTCCTGACAAGCCATCGTTGCGGTGACCAAACCCTGCACGCCCTCTTTAAAGTCAGCAACCACGGTCGCCACGTCAGGAACACCTCGGCCATCGTACTCCAAGAACACCCCACCCGCACCGACAACACGACCTGGGAACCGCAGCCCCGTTGCCTTCAACATCGATGTTGTGCGGTGAACGAACAAGTCAGTGAACATGCCGCTACCGTAAGGCCAGAAACGTCGCCACTGAGCATACTTCTCGCGATCGAAGGGCACATACTCAGCCAACCCCTCATCAGAACCTAGCCAACGTTTCCAGTCGATGTTGTCTGGAGTCATTTCCTTGTGGAGCTTGTAGTAACGCCACTGGCCCTGTGCGCTGTTACGGAAGAACTCGGTTTGGTACATCAACACCTTGCCCAAGCTACCCTCATTCAGCAGCGAATTGATTTGGCTCCAAACCGGCAAACTGGTTGACTGTACGCCGACCTGCATGACCTTGCCGGAGGACTGCCAAGCCTTCACGACATTGACGGCTTCTTCGACGGTCTTGGTCATCGGCTTCTCGCAATAAACATGCAAGCCAGCGCCGAGTGAATCGACTACTTGTTTCTCGTGCCAATGGTCTGGAGTACCGATAACAACCGCGTCGAGATTTTCTTTTTCAAGCATCTCGGTATAGTCAACATAGCCCGTTGCTTTTACCTCAGTGACTTTTTCAATGTGCTTAACCGCACGGTCAACATGCTTGTTGTAAACATCGCAAACAGCAACCAATTCGATTGGTTGACCTTCGGCGGCAAGTTTTGAAAGCTGTTTGACGTGAGCACCAAAACCACGTCCACCTGGACCGATGAAGCCGATCCGAATTTTTGCATTTGGAGAAACCGTCCCCGCGGCAGTTGCGGTCGATGTCATGGATCCGGCGACAACCGTAGCAGCCGCAGCTGCAGAAGATGATTTGATGAAGTTTCGTCGATTCGTATTCATTATTTCAAACGTCTTTTAAAAAAGGGCGGATGGAAATTGCAATTTAAACAAGCATCTGTCTATTTGTAAAACTCTGCTTTGCGAGGCTTAACGCCTATCTTATCGTATTTGAACCCCGATTTGAGCGGTTGGTATTCGCCAACAATCTCAACTGAGCGATTTTTATCAATTTTCGACTCCATTCCCAACCCCCAATAGAGTGCATTGACGGTGATCCGCCGGACGCCAGCATTGCTAAAGTCACGAGCCGATCCCATCGTGAAATGAAAGATAGGCGATTCTAGCCCCTTATTCCCTTTCCACTTTTTCACCCAAGCGATCGGAAGGGCTTCTTTCTTTAGATTTGGCGGAGAATCCGGGTCGAGATCTATGCAGGGCTGCCCCAAAACCAACTTGGTGCAATCCTTGGGAAACGGAAATTTCTCGTTGTGACAGCGATAGACATCCGAAGGCCCCCAAATATCCGACACACCGATCAGTATCGGATGCGACTTTTGCTCGTCCACAATCACCCCGCGCGTTGCCTCGCGATGCCAACCGCCGTGATGCCCCCGAAACGTTCCGCCGAGCAACCGCTGCAATGAAACCGCTTGGTCGCCCAACTTGTAAGGCTTCGTCTTACGATTAATCCCATGGTTGCCCGTTCGCAACATCAACATCGGTTTGCCAGTATCAAAGAAATCATACACATGCTTCGCGCTCGCATCGTCCAACCGCATTCCCCGAGCCAAGAAAATCATCGCGTCCGCTTTGGCCAAATGTTCCAAACCAGGAATCCGATGGAATTCTCTCGAATCTCGTTTTATGTTGATCGTTGGATCGACCAACCCGTCTTTGTTCGTCGAAAACAAAACCGTGCAATCAAAACCGTGGTGCTCCGCCAAAACCTTGGCCAACATCGGCATCGATTGCTCACTCCGGTACTCTTGATCGGCCGCGATCAAAACAACATGCTTGCCCAAACCCGGTCCGGATTTACCCGAGTACGTCAACCATAGATCGCTCTCTGGAACTGGGTGCGTTCGCTGCGTCGAATCCGTCTGTACTTGCTGCCCAGACTGCGGCGCTGCTTGCATGGAAGACTCAACTGGCTGACCTTTGCTGCCGGGAATCTCATTCAACGTGTAGTAAGCATTCGCATGCACCAATCGCTCTGCTTCAGCCGAACGCATCTCTGGCAAATAAAGATCGTGCACATGCCCTTGAACCAACCCATCAACTTCGATCAAAACAGACATCCCGTCGTCGGCAACCGTCGCCTTGGTAACCTTTGGCTCGGTTTGATCGACCTCCGGACTACCGTAGCCTTGACGATAAATATGCGTGAAGGTCTTCATCTGGTAAGTATCCGGTTTCCCGGCGACGTTGGGATCAACGGCTTTGGTAAAGGTCAGCTTAAAACCTTTCGGCTGCGCGTTGACGGTTTTGATTTCAAAGGGAACCTTTCCCGTCCAGTCCAACCGCTGCACCGCATAAGCCTTCGGACCTCGCACCGGCCAACCACGATTGGTACCACCGGCAATCAAATTACCATCGGGCGTAAACTGAACGGCCAACAACCCCGTATCAAAACCTTCCCGGAACGGATAACACGCTCCCTGCCAAACGCCGTTAACCTTCTCGGTCGTGGCACGCAGGATCACGCCCAAACTAAAATCGCTAACAAAAATCTGATTCTCGAACGGTCCAAACTTACCGCCGGTTCGATTGACTTCGAATCCAGAAATCGAACGTCCCATTCGCTTGTACGGAAACACGACCGCGTAGGGCACGAGCTCTTTGACTCGCTTGCGTTCGGTTTCCAAACGCGACGGCGTATTGGGCTCAACAGGTGCCTTGCCTAAATTCGGCGCCAAGTCGTACCAATTAAAACTGATCGGGTGCCCCATAAATCCCCCGGGCTGCAAGACCTTCAACGAACACGAACCATTCCACGGCCCCTGGCTCTCGGCGTAAAACATCTCGCCCGTTTCATTTGGGCCAATACCGCAAGGGCTCCGAATGCCACTGCAAATCGGAATCGCTTTTCCCTCGGGAGTGATCTTCAAACACCAACCGCGAAACGGAACCCAAGAGTTGTATGACTTTGACAAGCACAACGTCACCCAGATATTTCCTTCTGGGTCAGGCTTGGAACCAAACGCGAACTCGTGATAGTGACGAAACCCCCAATCATCGTTGAGCGTTTCAAATTTATCCGCGCGATTGTCGCCATCGACGTCCGTGATCCGTGTGACTTCGGTTTGCTGAGTTACCAAGAACGATCCGTCGCGGTAAGCCATCCCAAACACTTCGTCCAACCCGCTGGCGAACTTATGAAACTTTGGCTCCGGGTGCTCATCAAACGCTCCATCGGCCAAAAAGATATCACCGCGTCGAGTCCCAATGGCCAGACGCTTTTTGTCGGGCATCACTTCAAAGCTACCCGCTTCAATCGCCAATTCTTTAGGCAATGGAATGTCGACCAGCTTGTAGTACTTGGCTTCCTCTTCCGCCGTCCCCCAATACTCGCCCAGTGGCTCTTGCTGCAAGAACATCGTCGCGGCAAGGATCGGAAGAATTTTTAAAATGA
>CAZKTR010000285.1:0-4819 GCA_964555525.1 uncultured Pirellulaceae bacterium | reverse complement strand
GTCGATGAAGCCGTGATCTTTGGCGATTCCAACTGTCATTTTGCAGTACCCAATTTACCTCGCCGAGTTATCGTAAGACCCGATGGATCAGGCCAAGAATTTTTTCTCCACGAAAAAGGCGCAGCGCAGCAACATCGACTAGCTTACGGTCAATCCAAATCAATCGCAGACATTAGCTTTACACTGCTACCAGCCTTGACTGCCTTCAAAGAAAAGACATCCTGATGCCAAATTATCGCTATCAACAAGGCGACCAACCGCTCGACGGCTACACGATCCAATACGCATTGGGACGTGGTGGTTTTGGCGAAGTTTATTTTGGGATCAGCGACTCGGGTCGCCAAGTTGCTTTGAAAGCCGTTCAAAACTATGAGGACGTCGAACTGCGCGGCATCAGCCACTGCATGAACCTCAAGTCACCTCACTTAGTTACGATCTTCGACGTCCGCCGCGGGGAAGGCGGAGTCCCGTGGGTGATCATGGAGTATGTTTCCGGGCCTTCGCTACACGAAGTGTTAACTGAAGCCGGCGACGCCGGAATTGGCGAAGACCAAGCGATGTTCTTTACTCGCGAGCTGATCAAGGGCTTGCGTTACCTGCATGACGCCGGAGTCGTCCATCGTGACTTGAAGCCACACAATATTTTCTTTGAAGACGGCACTGTCAAAATCGGCGACTACTCCCTCAGCAAAGCCATTAGCGGGACTCAGCAAACCGGCCATACCACGACCGTCGGTAGTGTTCACTACATGGCTCCTGAAATCGGCGAGGGCAAATACGACAAAGCCGTCGACATCTACGCGTTGGGCGTGATTTTGTTTGAGATGCTAACTGGCCAACCGCCGTATGTCGGTCAAAGCATGGGTGAAGTGCTAATCAAACACCTCACCAGCGAGCCCGATGTCAGCAAACTCAGCCAACCGTACGCCGACGTGATACGCACCGCGATGCAGCGAGATCCGGACAAGCGATTTGAATCGGTAGACCAAATGCTACAGGCGTTGTGTCCAACCGATCACTCTAGCTACTTACCGCCCCCGACTTCACTCACCATGGTGGGCGAGCGAGCTGCAAAGAAGCGTGCCAAACAAAACCATGCGGCGTCAGCTCAACATGGCAGCGATCCAAGCCAGAGCCTCACCGATACGTTTTTGCCAACCGCCGAAATGGTCGACACCAAAGAAGCCAAGGCGGGCACCGATTCAATCCCATTTAGCCGCCCAGGCATTCCCAAGTATTCGCTAAGCTGGTTAAGCGTTATCGGGTTGTTTTGGAAACCTACGGGCAAATCAATGACTGACCACGATGTCATATCGTTGCCATGGCGCATGGCTGTCGTGATCTTCATAAACGTATCCTTGCTATCCATGGGGGCATTTTGCACAGGTGGAAACTGGATAGAAATAATCTCAACCGCACCCGCGTTAATAGTGATAGCCGGAGGACTCACGTGGACCATGCTTCAGTTTTTACCTCGTAGCCCTGCGATTCGCTGGACGGTTGCAAGTCGGTTGGCTTCGCTACTTTTAGTTTATTTGAGCGCATTACTATTTGCTTTGTTTCTAGGGGTATGTGATTTTCCCAGGACATACAACCGCGCCCTCCTTCAGGCATTGCCAATTTTTATCCTGCTGCCGATAGTCATTGATTTTCGCTGTTTTATTTCTGCCGACCGCTACCCACGAGTTGGAATCCTCAAAACGGCCGCCGTTGCTGCGCTTTTTGCTTTGATTGCCGCGGCCCACTTTCACCGCCCTGGCTTCAAAGATGCCATCCCAGGGCTATTGGTATCACTGATTGCCGTTGTCATCTCCATTCAAGTATTGGCACCACAACATCAAGAAGTCGCTGCTCACATCAATGAAAGCAAAAAAAGTGAAACACCCCCTGACCCTCGCAACCAACCCGCAAGCGATCTTGAACTAACCAACACCAAACTAGACGAACTCGAAATGCAAATCATTCAACAGGAAGGCCAATAGTAATGGAAATGTCCGCTGCCGCCATGGACTTCACATGGTTAAGAGTTTTATTGCTCCTATTTGGAGCTCTATTCATTGCCGGTTTAGGTCTGTTGATCTATTCGATTGTTGCGAAACGGTACTGGCTAACCGCGGTCTTGTTATTACTGCCCCTAGGCCTGATTGTTTTGTTGATACCCTATCAAACAGTGGAGGTCGCTAACACCTCCGCATCAGCTCATGAAAGACAAATCGGTCATCGAAGCCAGCAAGGTGGATTTAACGAAACCGCCGGGGATATGGGACACTCTGAGATAGTCCAAGGCAATTCCGGCGATCACGGACACGCAGAGGCTACCGGTGTCCACGATGTCCCTTACTCCCCCTCATCAAGTCATGCCGCCGCGGATATCGGACACTCTGAAATAGTCCAAGGCAATTCCGGCGATCACGGACACGCAGAGGCTACCGGTGGCTACGATGGACACCCAACCAACTATGAGTACTCTCCATCAGAACCATTAACCGCAGACATCTATCCCAGCCTTGCCTTGTGCGCTCGCCCGCTGGCTTTTCAACTGGCAACTAACATTCGTGACAACAACCATTTTTCACCCAAACCTAAGTTCGCGATTCAATTCGCAAGAGAAGACCTAGCCGTAGAAAAGCAATCGAGAAACGATTGGCAGCCAACGAAAAGCTTCCTTACTAATTTCCAGAAAGAGCTCAGGAACCAATTCCCGGGAAGCTCGTTTGTGACTAACACAGAAACCAACCGTGTCACCACAAGCCAGAATTTGAAAAAACTCAATATCCATTTTTCTCACACTAGTTCAAAAGTTGAACCATCCAGCGGCTCCATCCAAGCGAATTGGTCAATCAACCAAGAAACCAACTCAAAGATCTCCGTCAACTATGCAGAAAAACGATGGGTTACCAATCCAAAAGAATACGCAAATGACAGCAAGCCACAGAAACTAGTCGTTGGTTTTACTCAAAGACTCGCTCGGAACCAAAGCGAGGCATTGGCTTTCGCTATGCAAGACGCCACTCGTCAAGCATTAAGTTTCGGCCCCAACTTTGCACCTCAAGGCGACAATGCTCACAACGATGTTTTTATACAAAAAATCTCTAAACCATACGGCGAACTCTGGCAGGCAGCAATTCTAGTCCCTGTTGCTCCGATTAGCTCAAACGCCAAAAACCGAACTCGAACCTCTAACACAGCAAGGCAACAACTGACGCCCCAACACTCCTCACCCCACCTGGCGAGTCATGTTCGCGCTACACAAATCTACCACACAAAACTACCCCGTAAGCTACTCTTACTAACGATAATGGCGACTGGAGCATTCGGCGTTGCTTGGTTTTCCAATTTACTAACACAGGGCTACTATCGGCAAACCATCAACTACACACTCGTAACCACCATTGCGGTAATTGCTGGCTTGTTGATTCTTATGCTGTCACTAGGATCTTTCGGCGTCATCGAAATTGCGGCAATTGCTGGCTTGATGATTCTTATACTGGTACTAAGATACTTCACCTAAATACTCTAAATCAATTGCAACACTGGCGCGTCCAAAGTCGCCTTTCGCGGAGCCAGAGGCGACTATAAATACCGTCGTAGCTGGGCTCGCCAGAGTTCAGGTGCCGTACGTGCCGCATCCCGAAGTCTGGCGACTCCGGCTACGGGTTCCGCCTCAAGACGGTACTACAAACACACCGCGTAATAAATGTCAGCCTCGGAGCCAAAGTCGACTATGAGTGACCTTCGAGTATCTGCGGCCGATCAACTTTTAGTCGAACAAGTCGTCCGCGGCGATGAAAACGGCTGGCGCCAGCTAGTCGGCAAATTCCAACAACGCTTAACAGCTTTCACTCGCAGCAAGCTCGGCCCCGCTGAACGAACCTCGATCGCCGAAGACTTAGTCCAAGAAACGTTCGTCTCGTTTTTAAAATCCGCCCAAACCTACCGCGGCCAATGCAGCCTAGAATCCTACCTGTTTCGCATCCTCCGCTATCGCATCAACGACCACTTCCGCAGCGGCGGTCACAAGCGTTTTGTCAGCGGCTGCCAAATCGCTGACCAAACGCTCCCTGCCACAGACATCACTGCCAGCCAACACGCCGTTGGCCACGAACAACGACTCCGACTTGAGACCGCTCTATCTGACGCAGTCTTCAATTTGACCGCTCAGTTAAAAGAACGCAACAAATTCCGCGACCTTAAAGTCGCCGAAGGACTATTCTTCACCTCGCTACCCAACCAGCAAATCGCGGCGCTGATCGAGGTCACCGAAAATGAAATCGCCGTGGTCAAACACCGACTGATCAAACGGTTGCAAACCGCCGTCGAAGAAACACTAGAGTCCGACGTAAACTTAAACGACCATCGGAAATGGCTACCCAACCTAAATCAAATCTGGGAAGACCTCCGCCCCAGCTGCCCCAAACGAACGACACTGGGCAAATTCACTTTAGAAATCCTACCACCTGAATGGACTGACTTTGTCGAGTTCCACGTTAAGCAACTCGGCTGCGACTACTGCCGAGCCAACTTGCAGGAACTGTCGGACCAAATCGACGCCAGCGAAAACAAACGGGTCAATGAACAGTTGTTTCAATCAACAATTGGCTTTCTAAACCGGCCGTAAAACTGGCAGGCGATCTACCATTGTCCAAAAGCCTCTCCGCCATTTTTCGTGAAGAGTGCCCGCACCGCCTCATCAGAAACTTCCTTCGAAAGGAACTCGATCGTACCATGACACGTTCCCACTAGGGTCTTACCAGAAAAGTCATTCCCAAAATTTCGTCGTGGGTTACTGGGATCAAACTGCCAGTCCGCTGGCTTGGTC
>CAZKTR010000284.1:0-4839 GCA_964555525.1 uncultured Pirellulaceae bacterium | reverse complement strand
ACACGTCCACCCCTTTACTGCCTCGAAAACCAAGTGATTTCACACGAGACCAGTTGGGGACGCGGCGGGATTCCCAGCGAAACCACCGAAGCGGTATTGTGACGGATTGCCAGTCTGTTCCTTCAACCATTACTTTGGTCCAAAAAAGAGCTTTCCGGTCGCCTTCGAGTGCGATCAATTCAAGCCGAGTCGGTTTGTCTGTTTGAGAGCGAACACGAAAGGAAATCGTTTCTGCTTTTTCAAAATCGTTCAATCGGGCAAGCCCAGGTTTGGAGTAGATCGCGAATTTGTCGCTGGCCGAAATGTGGAGCGCCTTTCCATTCTCTACATCAGAACGGCTTGCCTCGATTTTTCCGATGGCAGACCATTCGTTACTGAGCTTCGTGTTGCCTTCGAAGTCAAAGAGTGCTTGGCACTGTGTTTGGGGGGGAAACAGAAGGGCAGCCAGGAATGGCAGGGTGCAGATGAACCGTTTCATGGGTCTTCCATTTGTAAAGTAATGTGCGGTGACGATTGGCGGGGCGAAAGTGTAGATCCTTGTGGAGACCTACTTCGCCACATGCGCGGGAACACGGAAAATCAAGTTACTTGTTACCACCTCAATTGGCTGATTTCGTTTCTCGCGGCAAAATATTTGCAGAAAACTAATTAGCAGATTGTCTGTTTCTATGAATTGCTTTGCAGTGTACCACACGCGGCAATGGCTTGTGCGATATTGCCTTACTTAACAAGGAAGCGAGTACGATTTGACCACCTGCGTTTAACCAAACGCTTCGTTGGATTGTCCAGCCAGCCAGCCCGTGCTAAAGGCGGCTTGGAAATTGAAGCCCCCGATCGGCCCGTCCAAATCCAGCACCTCACCAGCAAAAAACAAACCCGGTTGTAGTTTCGACTCCATCGTCTTGCCGTTGACTTCTTTGAGTGAAATTCCGCCAGCGGTGACCTCGGCTTTTTCAAAACCTAACGTACCGTTGATGCCAAAGCGACATTGTTTGACTTGTTCGCCAACCGCTCGCAGTTGTTGTTTTGAGAGCTCGGCGTTTTTTTGATCCGGCGAAACACCGCTGGCCACGATCAACGTTTCTGAAAAACGCTTAGGGAAATAATCGTTTAGCAAATTGCTAACCGATTGCTTGCCGAAGGATTGCTTTTTGCCTGTCAGTGTTTGAATGAAGGAGTCGAACTTGGTCTCGGGTAAAAAATCGCAAACCAGCTCTAGCTGGTTCTTGTGGGCGTGCATCGCAACATGCCGACTGACATCCAGAACCGATGGCCCAGAAAATCCCCAATGCGTGAACAGGAACGAGTTGGTGGTGGAATCAAGTAGCTTGGCTTTTGGTTTTCCGGATTTCCCTTGCGCGGCCAGTAGCTTGGCCGTAATCTCCGCCGGCTGCCAAACGCCAACGCCGACCTTTGGCAGCGTGACACCCTTTAGGTCGTTAGCCCACTGAGTAGAACACAGAATCGGAACGAGCGCGGGAACGGTGGGTATGATCGAATGGCCGAAGTCGATCGCCCATTGATAGCCGTCACCAGTGGTGCCGCAGCCAGGGTAGGATTTGCCGCCGGTGGTGACAATGATTTTGTCGGTCAAAAAACTGTCGCGGTCAGTTTCAATTTTGAAACGAGGCGTCTGATCGGCGGCGGATACGTTTTTGATCGATCGAACGGCTGATTCGTTGGCGATTCTGGCACCGGCTTCGGTGGCGATTCTGACCAGAGCGTCACGGACATCGATTGCTTTGTTGCTGACCGGGAAGATTTTGCCAGTGGATTCGATTTTTGTTGCGACGCCTTGGGCTTCGATCTGGGCGATTACGTCGGTCGGCGAAAGAGCGGCGAGGGCCGAGTGGAGGAATTTTCCTTGCCGACCGTAGGCGGCCACGATTTCTCGAACCGAGCAATCATGAGTGATGTTGCAGCGAGTACCGCCGGACATCAAGATTTTCACGCCTAGCTTGCGGTTTTTTTCCAGCAGTAGCGCTCGTTGGCCTGATTGGCCCGCAGAGGCAGCTGCCATTAAACCCGCCGCGCCGGCGCCAATCACAATCACGTCAAATTGAGATTCCATGTGCGTCGTCGTTTTCGCGTGGCGAATTGGCTTAAAAGGCACTGGGCTCGCCAGAGTTCAGAAACCTTGCGCAGCCTGCGAAGGGCGAATCGTCCTACTTTACCCAGTCAGCCAAAGCGTAAGTGGCTGCCGATTAAGTAGAAGTGCCAGCAGGAGCGTACCCACAGACTTGCATTTTGAGTAGCTGAGTAACGAAAAAACAATCCCGGCCGCACGTACATCCTTGCCGTGCAGCGGTTGCGATCTCATGTTGGATAAGTTTTTGCCGCACATCATCCGCAAGTGAAAAAAACAATCTCTGCCTGTGCAGAATCGCTCTTGTTACTTCTTGGACGGCAGCAAAGTCGTCGGGTTGAAATTTAGATCTGTTAAATCGAAAGATTCTACCTAAGGCAGATTATTCGCCTTAGCTATTTCGAGGTGGTTGGTAGGTCGAGCGGAAATTCGATTGACCGGATGTCGACTGCGTGACTGCCGGGTGCTGTAGAGTTCGCTGGGGAGCCGGCGGGGCAGGGGCAGGCTCTTGGCTTTCTTCATTTAGATCGGAAAGCGCTTTCAGCAGCTTGGTGATACAGAGCTTGTTCATGCTGGTACCATGCTCGCTGGCCTCAGCCTTGAGGGATTCGTGCAGGCTTTCAGGCAGGCGAACGGTGATCACTTTTGTTGATTCATTTCTTCCCCCGCCTTTTTTTGTGCGGAGGCTGGCGACCAAGGCCTGAATCTGATCAAACTCTTCCGATTGCTCGAACTGAAGATACTCTTCTTGATTGCCGAAGACAGATCTAGCTGATCCATCAACGCCAAGAGTTTCGCGGAAAAAGGTAACCCAATCGGGACGAGTAGAGTGAAGTTGCTTTGCGACCTGAAGAACTTTTTGGCAGCGAGCTGGAAAGCTTTCGAACGTAGAATTAGTCACAGTGACTCCTTTCGGGTGCGGTTGTTTATGAGGTATGCCGACCCAAGGCAAAGCACCGGTAATCCACCGAAGCCCGTTTGCGTTGTTTCGACATGCCCATCTTCCGCACGAGGCAAGCCGCGAAACTGATGTCATTGATATGCTGGCACTTGCTGGCACTTTCGCGTTTCTGCAAAAACAACCAGCACGAGTGCGAGAAAACCAAGCACTGGAAAAGTGCCTGTGTTTTGTGCATCGCGACAAATCCCGAATACCAAGTGTCCTGTTGGCAGTTTTTCCCGATTTTGGTAAAGAAAAAAGGCCTAGCAACGAATTTCGTCACCCAGACCTTTTGCAGACTGCCCATTCTTTGCAGTGTTGTATTACCCGCTAGCACTGCTAGCGTTTTTTCTCCTTAGACGCCCTTTTAACCCCTAACTGGGAGCTTCGCAAAGCACTTTTCGAGCAAAGCCTTGGTCGCTTTGATGCCTGCGTACTCGTCCAGCTTCTTACCTTCATACTCAATACCGACCCAGCCTTGGTACCCCGAGTCCTGGACGATCTGCATCATCTTTTGGAAGTCTGTATTGGTCTCGTTTCCGTCTTCACCAAAGTCATGAGACTTCGCGCTGACGGCCTTGGCAAATGGCATCAAAGCAGCCACTCCAATATAGCGATCGTAGTTTTCTTTTTTACTAACTCGGAAGTTTCCAAAGTCTGGAAGCGTGCCGCAATTGTTCATGTTTACTTTGCGGATCACTTGAGCCAGCCATTGGCCGTTAGAGGAAAGACCACCGTGATTTTCCACGATCACGTTAATGTCGTGTTTTTGAGCGAAGGCTGAGAGTCGTTTCAGACCGTCAGCAGCCAGCTTTACTTGCTCCGGAAAAGCCCCCTTGGATTTAGCGTTTACCCGGATGGAATGGCAGCCAAGATGCTTTGCCGCAGTGACCCATCGATAGTGGTTTTCGACGGCTTTGGTTCGCTTTGCCCCGTCGGCGTCACCTAAAGCGCCTTCGCCGTCAACCATAATAAGGACGGAATCGACTCCATTATCTTTACACCGTTTTTTCAGGTCATCTAGGTAAGCAGTGTCTGCGGCTTTGTCTTTGAAGAACGAGTTTACGTACTCGACGCCTGAGATGCCGAATTCCTCTTTCGCGACTTTGGGAAAGTCTAGGTTTGTGATTTTGCCGCTTCGAAGCGTGCGGTGCAATGACCACTGGGCCAAGGAAATTTTGAAGGGGCTGAAGTTGTCGTCAACGATAATATCTTTGGAAGCAGCAGCCACTGGAAGTGAAGAATTCACCGATGCTGCACAGGCAGTACCGGTAAGCCCGGCCGCAGTGATAGCACTGGATGCTAGCAAGAAGTTTCTTCGGTCAAATGGCTGGTTCATCGGTTCGCTCCGCAGTTTGAGAATAATCATTCAGCGGAGATTATAGTCGATGATCGGTAGAAGGTGAAAGCTGAAAGCGATTTGGATGGAAATCTGGCTCTCCCTTCGTAAGCTGGGATCGCCAGAGTTCAGGAGGCCTTGGCAATTCGCCCGTAGCTGGGCTCGCCAGAGTTCAGGAGTACTGGCAATTCACCCGAAGTCTGGCGACATCGGCTACATAAGTTTGGCGACAGCACTCTAAGCGGCTTTTCGCTTGGTTTGAGCTGCTTTTTCGGTGGTTTCGACTTTTTTGACCCAACGTTCGATATCAAGTCGAGTCAACTGTTTCATCTTTTGGTCGGGTTTGAATTGGATCAAAACCAATGAGTTCGCGTGTAGCATACGAGGAAAAAACGATATCACGCTTTCGATTTCACTCCGTTGGGTGCTAGGCGAGATGACAATCATGTCCGTCCGCAAATGCGAGTTCGCAAT
>CAZKTR010000283.1:0-4850 GCA_964555525.1 uncultured Pirellulaceae bacterium | reverse complement strand
GTATTCATCGCCGGCAAATCCAAGCCATCATCGCCTCGATTGGTGTGGTCTAGCAAAGCCCAGTGAGCCGCTGACTTTCTCACATATTCAGCGTTTTCTATTTCTTGAAAAACGCCTTTTATCTTTCGAATAGCGCCAATTAGATTCTGCTATTGCCGAATTACACATACGAAATCGACTCACTTTTTCGCCAGGAGAAAGCCATGCGTTCGAACAAACGACCAGAAAAACGCCCCCCGAAAATCTGGGACTTACCTTTCGATATTCGGCGGCAACTAAGCGGTCGCGGCGGTCGGCAGCGAGCGATCGCCGCTGACAACCATTTGATGCTAGTGCTAAATCGCGTTCCCCAACCCAACTCCGATCAGGCCGATACCGTTTACTTTTGGCGGAACCGCGACCAAAAATGGCACTTCAGCGAGCGAGGTGGTGGCTTTGGGGCACTTGAAACGGTTGTCCAACAGTACGAAGATCGCATCGTCGAACTAGAAGAAGCCCTCGCTGAAGCCAAAGACTCTCGCGCACGGTTTCAAGTACTTGACGAGATAACCCCGATGTTTCGATCGATCAGAAGTCTAGCCGACGTATTGCACAAAGCTTGGGAACTCACCGAACAACAAGCCCTTACTGGCGGTGGAGTATTGAGCCGAACCAAACGCAACGAAAGCGATAAAGAGATCGAACCACAACCATCGCAATTGCAAAACGTTTGGGATCACGCCTGCGAAATCACACGAACAGCAGAAAGCCTCAAGTCGGATGTTGAAGGCGCAATCCAATTCGCTCATGCACGGCAACAAGAACTCCAATCACATTTCGTGAAACAACAATCGCAAGCCGCGCACCGCCTAAACATCCTAGCCGCCACCTTCTTGCCAGTAGCAACGATTTCCAGCGTATTCGGTATGAACCTAGCCAGCGGCTTTGAGAACATGCCGATACTGTTTTGGCTGGTACTGCTGTCATCGATCGGAGTTGGAGCATGGATCGGATACTCCGTGATGAACGTCCGCCAAATAAATCCGACGGATTGGTAAGGCAACAAACTAACGGCCAGCATGTCGCGCCATTGGTCCAACAACGCCGGATTTGGCACAACCCGTACGATCCGTTCAAGAGTAACGACACCTGCAATATATTGCAGTAGTCTGCGATAAGCGGATAAGAGGCGATTTTCGGTTGGCTCATGTACGTACATAGAAGTACATATACAGTCGCTCCAATTAAAATCGCCGCAAGGATTGAACATTGAAAATTCTATTCATCACGAACGAGGACCCAGTCAACCGTACTGTTCTTTCGGGTATCGCCAAATCTTACCCACCCAGCAATACGCTTTGTGTCTCTTGGGATTCTAAAAAGAGCAAACGTCGATCGTTCATCCCAACGCCACGTCGAGTGGTTGGCTTACTCAATACAATTACTCAGCGGAAACTTGACACTCACCGCACGAACGAAGTCAACAATCGTTTGGCGGCCGACAGGCTTGAATTGCCCAACGAGCAGCAGATCTCATCAAGGTTAGTCAATTCGAAGAAGACGGCCAAGTTGATCGCTGACTACCAACCGGACGTAATGGTGGTATGCGGAGCTCCAATCTTGCGCGAAAATATCTTCAGCATTCCAAAAATCTGTACGATCAACATTCATTTTGGAATCAGTTCTGCGTACCGAGGACAGCACACTCTTTTCTGGCCAATGCTGGAAAACCGTTTCGATCAGATTGGAGCAACCATTCACATGATCGACAAAGGTGTGGATACCGGAAATCTGTTATTCGAAGTTTACCCCGACGTTTGCCCTGAAGACGATGAAGTCTCGCTAGAGCTGAAGATTGCAAACAATATCGTCGATCCTTTTGTTGCCATGCTTCAACAAATTGAAAGCAGTCAAGCCCAACAGTTGGTCGGGCAGCCTCAACAGGCAACAGGAAAAGAAATTCGTTACCGAGATCTTAGCTGGTGGAAATCCACCGTTTATTCGGTCAAAAAGCGTTTGGGATTTATCAAGATCCCAACCATCCCCTCCAAGACCAAATTGTTTTACGAAGTTAACTAAACCGACGCTTCGAATTTGCAACAACTTTCCATCAAGGCAATCGCCAAATACAAAACAATTGCATATACTGCCACGACAAAAGCTTCTGTAAAGATAACCTAAAACAGTAAACATTCGCAGGAGCAGACAACCGCGTCGTTGCATGGAGAGATTTCTTAAAAGATGCCTTGGAAAAAGGGAGAACGAATCCCAACCAACCTGATCGTCGGATTCCTCGGATCGGGCAAAACAACTGCGATCGTAAATTTGATCCAACAGCGCCTTCAAGGCGAGCACTGGTCGATCCTAGTAAACGAGTTTGGAACCGTTTCAATCGACCACGCGCTCGTCGACTCCAGTCACGACCAGATCGCCGTCGAAAAACTTGGTGGCGGATGCGCATGCTGCACCATGTCTTTTGCATTCAAACCACTGCTGGCTCAATTCATTCGACGCTCCAAACCAGATCGCTTGATCCTTGAGCCTTCTGGAGTAAGCCACCCTGCCAAGGTCGTGGATCTACTTCGAAGTAGTGATTTTTCGGGAGTGATCGACCTGCGCAACATCATCTGCTTGATCGACCCGAAAGACTTTGATGATCCGAAATGGCAGGAATCAGAGATTTTTCAGGACCAAGTGCAACTTGCCGATATCGTCATCATCAACTGGACGGATTCTCGCCCGCAGGAACAAGTTAATCGTTGTCGACAGTGGATAGATAGCTTTAACCCGCCCAAACAACTGGTCGTGGAAACTAACTTTGGAAAAATCGATAAAGAACTGCTGGACAAAAATTTCAACACCGTTCGCTTTCCGCTCTTTGCAGACGCTCACCCGACCCCCACCGCAGAACTTGCCGGCCTACAAGTTCTTAGTGCCCCAGGCGAAATTGACACCAAACACGTGCAAAAAGCACCAACCCTCGCGCCGGGCATACCCAATCGATTCCCCAACCAAGGCCCTAGCTACCGAGCATGTGGATGGCTATTTCATGTTGACGACGTTTTTGACCGCGACCAACTGATGGATTTTCTTGGTGCCCTCAACCCCATCGTTCGCTTAAAAGGAGTCTTACGTTGCCGTGGCAATTGGTGGGCAATCAACCGAGCCAAAGAGGCAACTGACCTCTCCACCTCAACTTACCGGCGTGACAGTCGCTTGGAAATCATTGTCGATAGCGACTCATTAAACTGGAACCAAGTTGAACAGGGCCTGCTAAGTTGTCTTTTAAATGGCAACCAGAAAAACAATCACCCGCAATCATTGCAGTGACCACGCAACAAAATCTCGGTGACTTCACCAAACTCTTGGCTCAACCGAGTACTCCCTGCCGTCAACTTGATCTCGCCCATGCAAGAAACCGTACCACAGTCAACGCAGACAAAATGAGGATGAGCCGAACCGTGGTCACCTTCAGCAACTAACTCAAACCGCCAAACTCGATCGCCAAGTTCCGTGCGACGCAGTAAACCAGCGGTTGCCATGTCGTTGAGGTTGCGAAACACGGTGGCCTTGTCGACCCCCAAATCGTTCAACTCTTCGGCGACCTCGGCGTGCGTCAACGGTGACGTCGCATCGTGCAATAGCTTGAGCGTCGCAATTCTCGCCGGCGTGGCGCGCAATCCCGAATCGCGAATCGACTGCTTGATGATCTCCGACTGGTTTGATTTTGATTGCTTCATGATTCCGTTTAAATCCCACAGGAAATGCTTCACCAATTCTAGCACACCATTGCATTCCCACCCACCAGTATTGGCGATTACTACCCACGATTCGTCCCAGCAAACGCCGAATACGTGTAAAAAGATCCGCTCGGTCGCTAGGCAAACCGGACGACAATCCGGCGGCCACCAACGCGTCTATCCCCAAACGCCAACGAACATCATCGTTTTTAGCCAAGTTTTCAACCGTTTTAACTGACAAACAAAACACTCTATTGCAATTAAATTGCAAATACATACACTACACAAATACCTTAAAGGCAACTTGCGATTGCAGATATAGCCCATTGGCACCGACGATTCGCCAAACGTCTCCCCTCACAACAAACAATACCAGACAGAACAATGAATACTGCAGACATCACAACATCAACAACGCCCCAAGACAGCAACACCCACCCATCATCTTTCCGAGACTCTTTAGGCATTTTTGCCTCAATCGGCTGTGCGATTCACTGCGCTGCGATGCCTTTCGTCATTGCTTACCTTCCCGCCCTAGGCCTAAGTTTTCTAGCCGACGAGGCGTTTCACAAATGGATGGCTTTGGTTTGCTTTTTGATTGCGATCGTCGCTTTCATTCCTGGCATCCGCAAACACGGAAACTGGACCCCCATTTCAATCGGGGCAGTTGGGCTAGTTCTGATAACTTTTGCGGCCTTTGGATTGGCGGGAGAATGCTGTGCTTCGTGCGCCGCAGCGGACTCCGTTTCCCCCACCACCTTAGAAACAAGCATTGATGCCGACAACCAATGCAACTCATGCACAGCATGTACCGATTGTTCTTGCGGCGAAAGCAAGGACGCAACGACGACCTGCCTTGCACCAACCAAGGACGCACAAAAATCGCTGCTGTCGACATTGGCACCGTGGATCACTCCGTTAGGAGGCCTACTGCTTGTTTCGGCCCATCTCTTAAATCGCCGACATGGTTACCTTTGTGGCTGCTGTTAACGAATCAAAATTCTTCGCTGCCGGACGACAACATCTCGACGGCCGTTGTTTCCGGAGCCGAACGCGCTAGCGTCGGGCGTTGCGTCGGGTTTTGGGCTAGGCGGCTAGGTCAAGCGGCATTCTGTTAATGCCCGACGCTAG
>CAZKTR010000282.1:0-4856 GCA_964555525.1 uncultured Pirellulaceae bacterium | reverse complement strand
GAGATCTTGTTCATCGTATCCGCAATTTCCTGAGATGCTTTCGCTTGCGTCAACGCAGATGACGAAACTTGCTGAATCATGTCTTCCAGCGATTTCGAAACGTCGTTAATTTCAGCCAGCGTTTCACCCGCCTGAGAAGCAAGGTGAGAACCTTCCACAACCTCACGAGTCGACTCTTCCATGTCGGTGATCGCTTCAGACGTTTCCGTCTGAATCGTTTTAATCAGCGAGGCGATCTGCTTTGTCGCATCAGTGGATCGTTCAGCAAGACGCTCAACTTCTTCCGCAACAACCGCAAAACCCTGTCCCGCGTCACCCGCCATCGCCGCCTGAATCGAAGCGTTCAACGCCAAGATAGAAGTACGGTCAGCAATATCGGAAATCAACTGGACGATCTCACCAATCTCTTGCGATGATTCACCCAGACGCTTAATACGCTTAGAAGTCTGTTGCACCTGTTCACGGATGCGATCCATACCTTCAACGGTGTTCGCCACAGCCTCGTAACCACGTGTCGCAGTTTCACGGGCTTGCTTCGCAACAAGCACCGAGTTTTCGGTTTCTTTCGCAACCGTCTGGAACTGGTCAGTCATACTCAACACTTGGTTCGATGTTTGGCCAATTCGAGCCGCCTGAGATTCACTTTCAGCAGACAGTCTGTTCGATGCGTCTACAATCTCGTCCGCAGATGAGGTCACCATGTATGACGCGTTTTGCACACGCTGAACAATCGAGCGAAGTTCTTCCGCCATATGGTTAACCGAGCCCGCAATCGCACCCGTGATGTCACCACGAACCTCCGCTGCAACTCCCAAGTTACCAGACGCGATTTGCTCCATCTCGCCGATCAGACTTTCAATCGATGATTCGATTTCAGCACGTTCCTCAGAAGACTGAATCAAAGACAGCGTGTTGTCGGACATCGCGTTCAACGCGACCGCAACATCTCCAAGTTCGTCGTTGGTAATCTTTTCAGCACGAACGTCAAACATACCGATACCAATCATCGACAGCATGTCGGTAATTGAATCCGCCTGTTTCTTAATACGACCGGCAATCCAGTAGATCAATCCAAAACCAACAAGAGCCGCGAGAACAAGAATAGCCAAACCTTGCTGAGCAATCGCCCAGAAAGAAATCGGGCCCTTTACTTCCGCTTCGTCAATTTCAGACATCAACGCCCAAGTAATCGGTTGAGTTTGTCCTTGAACACCATCGTAGATGGTTACCGGAGCCCAAGCACTGTATACAGGCTCGCCACGATAGTCATCAATAATGCCCTGACCAGCTTCACCTGCAAAAGATTTTTGAGTGGCAGTCGTATCAACGGCTTGTTCAAAGGTTACATCCTTACCATCTTCTTCCGCAAAACGAGAGTTGTTACGCATCAAAAGGTCTTTCCCGACCGCGTAAGTTTCACCCGTTTCACCTAGACCAGTACGCTCACCCATAATCGCCGCAATTTTATCCAACGGCATCTGGAAGATCGCCACGCCGACTTTTGTGTTGCCGTCGTAGATCGGTGAAGAAATGAATGACGCCGGTGCTTCGTAAGACGGGATGTAGTCTTCATAGTCAACTAGGAAAACGTCGTCTTTCGAGGTGGCGTTGGCCGCCAATTCAAACGCTTTACCAAAGTTGGTGCCCGCGTATGGACCTTGCGACAATGAAGTCGTGAAGTCCAATTCCTTAAACACGGAATAAACAATGTCGCCTGATTTCAGGTCGCACAAGAAAATATCGTAGTAACCAAACTTTTGCAGGTAACTACGAACGATCGGGTGGTACTTCCCGTGAAGCTTTGAGTAAGTCGTTTCGTCATTAGCAGCATCCAAGTTTTCCTTCGAACCAAGTGGGTTTGGGTTGTTCGCGATGTATTGATGTTGCAAAAAGATCGAGTCATTGTCCAGTGGAGCCAATTGCTGATCCACGGGTGGTTGTTTTCCGGTGATCCCTACGAATTCGTTTGTAAAGTTGATCTTGTAGTAAGCTTCAACTTTCTGTCGCATATCGGCCAACTGAGGGGCGGTAACACCCGCTTCGGTGGCAGCCGAAACTTCGGCAGCGGGGAACTGCTTCATCGCGTCGACGATCATTGCGTTTTCGCTAAAAGTACGAATTTGGTTTTCGATCTGATGGAAGTAACCAGTCAACTGGTTCGCCTTAACGGTCTTGATCGCTTCCAACTGGCTAATCGCCTTGGTTTCAATCGCGTTGTAAGAAGACGAATAAATCGAATAACCGACAACAAGGGTCGGTAGCAAACCAACAACAAGCAACAGGACGATCAGCTTCCTGGAGATGCTTTGGCTAATGAATTGAATAATGTTCATGGGGATTCCTCACGTGGTCGGATGGGTGGTTGTGAACGTAGTTAGTTGAGTAAGTAAAAACAATCGCTGACTGTGCGACAGACGAGTCGCATTTTTGAATGATCCAACAGATTACCTTTGTGTGGCGAACCGTTTCAGTTCGTCGCAGCCAAGGAGTTCGTCGGGGTCGATCAAAACGGTAGTCGCCTGATCGGTAATCGAAACGCTATCAGCGAAGTTAGCAATTCGATCGGACAGTCCAGCGAGAGGTTTACGCTCGCCGCTCAGGTTTCGGATACCAAGTACCCGGTCAACAACCAGAGCCGTGTGTGCGTTGTGACGCTCGCTATGGACGACAATAATCTTTTCACTTGCGGATTGGCGGTCACCGGGTAAATCCAACAAGTTACGGAAGTCCGTAACCGAAAGAATTTGCCCGCGCAAGTTAGTCACCCCTCTTAGCCAAGCTGGCGTCCGAGGAAGAACGGTGACTTTTCCACAGCGATCAATTTCGCGAACTCCTGTTAAAGGAATTCCAAAAACTTGATCACCGACTTCGAAAACGGCATGACGTGGTCCAACGTCTTCTATATCCGTATCCGATTGTTCTGTTGAAGCCGACTCGCTGGTCGCGCTTGTTTCGAGTTCAGCGGTCAATCCAGTTAGGATTGCGTCGAGTGCTCGTTCGCCTGGGAAACTCCCTTCGCCGGATTTGGCCCCAGATTTTTCTGCAAGAATGGCAGCCAATTGATCATCATCTTGGCCGTCGTCTTCTAAAAGCCATTCATTAGCTTCATCGCCAAAAGCGGCTAACAATGCATCTTGCAAGTCGTCTGATTCTGACTTGGAAGGGTCTGAGTTTGAATTTGACATAGGTAGCTATAAGTGTGTAAAAAACGTTGTAATGTGTGCGTGTGACTATTTATTGAGTGGAAATGGAGATTAATCCTTCTACCAACTCGATTAGCTCGTCAGGATCAACTGGTTTAGTTAGGTATCCGTCGGCGCCTTGTCGTTGACTCCAAATGCGATCTTTTTCCATCGCTTTGGAGGTCACGATCATGACTTTGATAGCCAAGTCTGGATCTGATTTAATTGAACGGCAAACTTGATATCCATTTTTTTTTGGAAGGACGATATCTAATACGACAAGCTCTGGGTGATGCTCGTGAGTTAACTCGATTGCCTGTTGGCCGTCTTCTGCAGTCAACACGTGGTACCCTTGGCCTTCAAGGATCCCGGCGATCTTCCTTCGGGTTGTCGGGCTGTCTTCTGCTACCAAGATGGTTTGCTGGGCCATGCTGCTAAGCTCTCTTTCTTGAAACGCGAAACATCATTACCAGTTCTCAGTAAACTCTTCGACGAACAACTCCATGCTTTGTTCGACCTGTTTGGCAACGTCAGACGCAGTTCCTAGCTTTTGGATGGTTGCTACGAAAACGGTTGCACAAGCTTGCGCCATTGCCTTACCAAGATCGGCGTGGGTGACAATTAAATTTTCGTCAACCGAATCGAAGAATACGCGTATCAGTGATCGTGTCCAAGATTCACTGCTGACGACTTCGCGATGGTCTGCAACCTTTTCCAAAGCGACTTTCATTGACGTACGGATTTCGTCCATGTCATCTTGCAGATACGATTCGGAGAAGTCCAGCAATGACTTGAGCATCCGCTCAGAAGTCACATCTGACCCGCCAACTTGATCGTCACGGTAGCCTTCTCTGGCAACTGCAAGCTGATGCTCAAGTTGACAAACTAAGTCAATGCACGCGAGTTCCATTTCAGTATCAGGTTGAACTGACACTGCTGGTAATTGCTCGCTAGTTTCTTTAGGATTGTTTTTTTGGGGTGCGTGGTTCATTTCTCTGTCGCAGTCGGTTTAAGGATTGCGTTTAAGTGCTTTTCAAGGTGTTGATCTTGAGAAGAAGGGAAAGAGAGTTTTTGATTGAAAGGGGACCGATGTCGTTGTTAGGCAGTAGTTCCAATGAAGCTACGGATCTTTTCTAATAAGTCCTTAGATTCAAAAGGTTTGGTTAAGTAACCGTCGCAGCCACTCATGCGGCCACGAAGTTTGTCAAAGACGCCGTCCTTGCCTGAAAGCATAATGACGGGGATGTGTTTGGTTTTGGCGTGCTTCTTGACGAACTTGCATAGCTTGTAACCGTCAAGTCGAGGCATGTTGATGTCAGACAAGATCATGACTGGATTGCATTCTGACATCTTGACCAGTGCCTCAACACCATCTTGTGCTTGGACTACATTGAAGCCTTCTCGCTCCAATGTCATCATCAACAACTTGCGGATCGTTGGGCTGTCGTCCACAGTCAAGATCGTTAGCTTTTCGCCAGGTTTGGCTGGTTCAATAACGAGTGATGCAGTCGCTGCTTCGTGTACTTCATCTGCAAGTTCTTCGGCTTCGGCAACAACCGCTTCCTCTTCTTGCTCGGCTTTGGCGGCTTCAGCTCGTTCTCTTTCTTTTTGAACAGCTTTGGCAGCAGCTTCGGCTTCAGCTCGTTCTCTTTCTTCTTGTTCGGCTTCTGCAGC
>CAZKTR010000281.1:0-4873 GCA_964555525.1 uncultured Pirellulaceae bacterium | reverse complement strand
TGAATGAATCAAAGGAATGAATCATGACCAAACTCAACGCAACCATTTTTGTTTTTACGATGGCGTTAACCATTTCCGGAGCTTCATTGCATGGCCAAGATGGACCTAGGACCGCCTCACTGCCCCCGATCGCGCCGAGTATGAAGGATCTGCCAAGCGTGTTGCAACCGGTCGGCTCGGAAGCGGTATCCGGTGATTTATCGTCTGAGTTGGATCCGCTTTCGCTGGGCGAAGACGTTGTTGGGGAAGATTACTTTGAGAATAATGTTGAGGACGTGGTCCAACAGTCTTCGTCGGTAGACCGGAACAGAGTTTTTGGAATTAGCGTGCTCTCGATGTCTCGTGCAAACTTTAACGACGCTCGGGTATTTGACGGTGGACTTTCGAGTGGGCGAGTTACTCTCGAGGATCGAGGGGGGCTCGAACTGTTCATGACGACTCGGTACGGCCAAGGACAAGGTTGGGAGATACGTTACTTCGGTTTGTATGGAGGCTCTGAGTCGGTTTCACAAACGTCCTTCCCTACAGGCGCAACAACAGCGCTTACTCGGTCAGGGGATATTCAAAATGTCGAGATAAATTACCTTCGACAAGCCGAAGGTCCGCTATCTGGTTTGAGGCTAAGTTTGAACGAGGTGATTTTTGGGGTCAGATACTTTCAATTTAACGATGACCTCACTTTCAATTCGAATTTTTCATCGGGCTTTACACAAGGAGCCGCGAACTCGCTATTTGGTCTTCAGATTGGCCGTCGGTTGGAAAAGCAGTTTGGTGCAGGCTTTGGGTTCGTTGGTGTCGGTAAAATTGGCGTGTACAACAACCGTCTAGATTCCTTTTTTAACGACAGTGGAGTGACGTTCGGCGATACTAAGGATGATGTCGCATTTTTAGGTGAACTGGATCTAGGATTGACTTACACGTTTAAGCCAAACGTAAGGGCGCGGATTGGTTACCGAGCGATTGCTGCTACGGAACTCGGAATCGCGGAACGGCAGTCCAGCGTCGGCTTTTCACCAAGCCAAGTAACGGACAGCGATGGCGACCTGTACGTTGAAGGCGGATACATTGGAATTGAATTTGTCCGTTAGTGATTCTAAGACGGTCATTACGTCGAGAGGCGTTGAGCGGCATCTATCGGAATTTTACCTCGGGTTCGTCTTGAAGTTTGCCCTCAATGCCCACTTTTGGGTTGGTTAACTACCACAAAACTATCTTGTTGCCGATCGAGTTAACTGTTTAGTAATTCTGGGCCTTTGGGGAAGGTCGTTTGCGACGATTTGTGTTGGAAACCTGCACTCAGTCTTTTAAGCCCCCCTGCTAAATTCAGCCGAAATGTAGTATCTTTCAGCAGGCTAAATATGCCGTAAAAATCGTGCTCGCCGTGGTACGATTGGGCCACTCTGGTACCGTTCTTTGTAAGAGCAGATCCTTTTCACAAATCAAATACAGCGACCGTCTTTTATGAAACCGATTAGAAAGCTCCTTGTTGCCAACCGAAGTGAAATTGCTATTCGAGTGTTTCGCAGCGCAACCGAGCTTGGTATTAGGACAGTTGCAGTATATACCCACGAAGACCGCTATGCTCTGCATCGCTTCAAAGCCGACGAAGCGTACCAGATCGGTAGTGCCGGCGAGCCGATTAAGTCGTATTTGAACATTCCGGCTTTGATGGAGTTGTGTCTTGAGCACGATGTGGATGCGATTCACCCGGGCTACGGATTTTTGTCAGAGAATCCCGAACTAGCCAAGGCTTGCGAAAAAAACGGGATCATTTTCGTCGGCCCAACGCTCGATACCCTGCAACGGCTCGGTGATAAAACCTCAGCCCGCCAACTGGCCAAAGCCGCCAAAGTTCCAGTGCTCAGTGGTACCGATTCGGCGATCACTGACGCGGCATCTGGCCTCAAGCAAGCCAACTCGTTGGGCTACCCATTGATCTTGAAAGCCTCTCATGGCGGTGGTGGTCGTGGGATGCGGGTTGTGCGCACGGAGGAAGAATTCAATTCCGCGTTTGAACAGGCGTCACGCGAATCGCTGTCGGCTTTTGGCAGCTCCGAGGTGTTTGTCGAAAAGTTTATTGAACATGCCCGGCATATTGAGATCCAATTGCTCGGCGACAAGCACGGCAATCTGGTGCACTTGTATGAACGTGATTGTTCGGTGCAACGACGTCACCAAAAGGTCGTTGAAATTGCTCCGGCCCCAAACTTGTTGCCGGAAGTTCGTCAGGCGTTGTGCGATGCTGCGATCTCGATTGGTAAAGAAGTCGGCTATCAAAATGCAGGCACGGTCGAATTTTTGGTCGATGCGGACACGAACGAGTTTTACTTTATCGAAGTGAATCCTCGCGTCCAAGTCGAACATACGGTGACCGAAGAGGTGACTGGCGTCGACATTGTGAAATCGCAGATTCTGGTCGCTCAAGGTTTACCGCTGACCGATGAAGCGATTGGTTTGGCCAGTCAGGATGCGATCAAGACAAACGGTTTTGCGTTGCAGTGCCGAATCACGACCGAAGACCCTACCAACAATTTCATGCCGGATTACGGGCGAGTCATGCACTATCGCTCGCCAGGTGGAGCGGGGGTTCGATTGGATGCCGGTTCTGCGTTTTCGGGGGCGGTGGTTAATCCGTTCTACGATTCGATGTTGGTAAAACTCTCTGTACGTGGGCAAAGGTTTGCCGACGCGATCCAGCGAGCAAACCGTTGTTTGATGGAGTTTCGAATTCGTGGCGTAAAAACCAACATCCCGTTTTTGTTGAAAGTTTTGGGCCATCCGACTTTCATCAACGGTGATTGCTCGACGCGATTCATTGATAAAACGCCGGCGCTGTTTGATTTCCCCGTACGGCGTGACCGCGCGACGAAGTTGCTTTCGTTTTTGGGTGATGTGATTGTTAACGGAAACGACTTAGTCAAAGGCCGGGCCGTTTCCACTCGTCGCGAACCAGCTCCGATTCCGCAGTTTGATCGATTGACGCCGGTCCCCTCTGGAACACGTGACAAGCTCAAAGAACTCGGTCCTGAAAAGTTTGCGCAGTGGGTTCGCGATCAAAAACGATTATTTATCACCGATACGACTTTCCGTGATGCTCATCAGTCTTTGCACGCAACACGATTTCGTACTCATGACTTGTTGAACATTGCCGAGTCCTATTCGCGGTTGGCTCCGAATTTGTTTTCGTTGGAGATGTGGGGTGGTGCGACCTTTGACACCTCGATGCGGTTTTTGAAAGAAGATCCATGGCAGCGATTGGCTGACATTCGCGCCAAGGTTCCCAACATTCTGTTGCAGATGTTGCTGCGAGCCTCCAATGCGGTCGGCTACATGAACTATCCGGACAACGTCGTGCAAGCGTTCGTGAAAGAGACCGCTGACGCTGGCTTGGATGTGTTCCGCGTGTTTGATGCGTTGAACTGGGTGCCGAATATGAAGGTGGCGATGGACGCCGTTTTGGATACCGGGGCGATCTGTGAAGCGGCGATCTGCTACACCGGTGACATTCTAGATCCCAAACGCAAGAAGTACGATCTGAAGTACTACGTTAATCTTGCCAAAGAGCTCGAGAAAATGGGAGCTCACATTCTTGCGATCAAAGACATGGCAGGATTGTGTAAGCCAAACGCGGCAGCCTTGTTAGTGAAAACGTTGAAACAAGAAGTTGGTATTCCGATTCATTTCCACACTCACGACACCGTGGGGATTCAAGCGGCCGCGATCTTGAATGCTGCTGAATGTGATTTGGATATTGCCGACGCAGCGATGGCTCCGATGTCTGGCAACACATCGCAACCGAATATGAACGGAATTCTTGCGTCGCTGGAATTTACCGACCGCAAGACGGAATTGAATCAACGTTCGATGGATGAGATTGCAGAGTACTGGCGGTGTACACGCGAGTTTTACACTCCGTTCGAGTCGACGGTACTGCCTTCGACGGCGGATTTGTACAACCACCAAATGCCGGGGGGCCAGTACACGAACTTGTTTGCTCAGGCTCAGGCACTTGGTTTGGCTGATCAATGGTCGGATGTCTGTAGTATCTACGCGGACTGCAACCAATTGCTAGGCGACATCGTTAAAGTGACGCCGACTTCGAAAGCGGTTGGTGATTTGGCACTGTTTTTGGTGGCGAATAACTTTACGACTGCTTCGGTGCTGGACGAGTCACTGGAGTTTGCTTTCCCAGAGTCGGTGATCGATTTGGTCGGTGGCATGATGGGGCAACCGCCGGGTGGTTTCGATCCAAAGTTGATCAAGCGTGTGTTGCAAAACCGCGAACCAGTAACCGGCAGGCCTGGAGAAACACTGCCGCCGGCTGACTTTGACGCGGCGGGTGAAGAGGTTGCGAAGTTCTTGGGCCGCGAGCCGAGTCGCCGAGAGATCGTGACTTATTTGCTGTATCCAAAAGTTTACAAAGCCTACGCGGAACACCACAAGAAGTTTAGCGACGTGAGTGTGATTCCGACCCCGTATTTCTTTTTCGGGGCGACTCCCAACGAAGAGTTTACGGTTGTGATTGAAGAAGGCAAATCGTTGATCGTCAAGTTCATGACGGTCGATGGTGGCAACGCAAACGGTTACCGAACGGTTTCGTTCGAGTTGAATGGTCAGCCTCGCGATGCGGCTGTCTTGGATAAGTCGCTCAGCGATGAAGCGGCCACGCGAGCCAAGGCGGATCCTGATAACTTAAAGCATGTTGGTTCGACAATGCCAGGGATGGTGGTGACCGTTGCGGTGAAGGTCGGTGACAAGATCAAAAAAGGTGACAAGCTGATTACGCTTGAAGCGATGAAGATGGAGACGACGGTTAACGCTGAATTGGATGCGACGGTTGCCAAGGTCAATGTTTCGCCAGGAATCCAGGTCG
>CAZKTR010000280.1:0-4874 GCA_964555525.1 uncultured Pirellulaceae bacterium | reverse complement strand
ATTTTACTTTTCCAGTGGGTAAGCGAACTCGCGTTTCGCCTGATCTGTAAACCGTTGCATCGCACGTGATGTAGTGGATACGCGGGTTCTATCGGCATGCGTAGTGAAAACAGGTGACCGCGTTGTACCGGTAATTCAGGTTTTTCCCTTGGTTCAGTAAGCCTAGGCCGTACAGTCGTCAAAGTTTAACATTGCCGGATGGGCGGTTTTTCAGCAGTTGCGGTAGTTGTGCCGAGTGTCACAGACTTTTGGGCAACTAGATATGAGGTGTGCCTCGAAAGAATGCTAGCACGATGCTTTCTTGTGCCAGTACATCAATTAGGTCTAGATTTGCAGGGGGGGTTCGCTGCTGGTAGAGATTGGTGCTGACCTAAACGAGGCAGGCTGCGGCATGGCTTGTGGTTTGGGGGCCACTCTCGCAAATCTGACTAGAATGTTTGCCAACGGCCAGACTGCGAACATGCAACCGGTCACCCCTGTTAGGATTTCCAAAAGCGCGTTTGAGATGGACTGAGCTGTTTCCCCGTTTACTGCTAAGAAAATGCACCAACAGAATGTGGACAATAAAAGCGGTTGGAGCCAAGTCGAGCGGGCTCGCGGCGAATCAGTCGCCAGAGCCTGATATTCTTCTTCTGAAAACCCAGCGCGATATCGATGAACCTTGATCCCCATCCGGCCCATCGCTTGCCCGACCAGCGATCCGTATAAAACCATCGCTAGGGGAAAAAGATTGTTTGCATCAAGACTGATAAAGCCCAAGTGGTTGAAATGCACTAACTCGATTGCGCCCAACATCAGAAAGGTCCCTAGTGCACCGATAGTACCGCCAGTGATTGCGGCCAACGTCCCAGGTTTGCATAACCGCTCAAAAAGAGTCCAAAGGACTCCGTGCATCATTGCAGACAATATCCAAATACAGACCAACCCGGGGATTCCAACTAGAATTGCCCCTGCTAAGTTTGAGGAAAAAAAGTCTGCCCCATGGTGGGTTGCTCTCGAAATCTCAACGATGACCAGCACTCCCATTGCGAATATTCCGCCAGAGCAACTGATCCAATTCACGGCGGTTATACACTCGTCAAGAATAAATGTCTTTAATGTATTTTTCTGGTACTTGGGCGTCGGAGTTACCAATGCTTGCAATTTATTGACTTCTGCCTCAGTGTTAGAAAGTGAATTGACCTGTGTGTATTCTGGTTCGATCAAGCTGGCATTCTCGTCACACCTGCCACGCTCCCAAGATTTCAGCCGAACCTTCCCAAACTTTTTACTGAAACTCGCTGACGCTAAGATCGCTGGGTAGAAAGCGGCAGCCATCATCGCTGCTGAAATGCCCATTAGTGGAAGCAGATTCGGAAGTGCTGTTTTGACTGGCGAACTCTGTGCTATTGCTAAGCCGACAGCGAACAAGAGTGTCAGGATCAGTAGTTGCCGGATTTGAAATTGAACTTGGCACGGCGGTTCGATGTACAGTTTACGCCCAGCCAAAGCGTTGTGATGAGCAATTTTTCGGGTTACTGCAATGCGTGCAGTGGATTGGAATAACAACGATCCAACAAACAGGAAGGCGATCCCGAAAGCGCTATTAAAAAACTCGAGAGCGGCTGAGACATACATTACAGGGACCAAGAAGGCAAAGTTTGCTGCCAGTGCAGCAATTGCAGAAGGATTCAATGGTTTGTCGAAAAGCCAGTTGAGGCGATGGCCAATCGCTACCGCGCATCCCCATAGCCCAAACATGGGGATTGCGAATCCAATGTAAGCACAAATTGTACCAGCCAAAGCCAAGGCCAGCATGCTTCCTACTGAACTATGAGTTCCACGATAGACTTCACCCCCAACCGCTCCCAAGAAGATCATGATGAATGCGGAAAAGAGTAGAGCGCGAATCGCGCAAAAAAGCAGCTGGCCTTCGTCCATTGGCTTTTCTAAAGGCGAGGCTGTACCACTGAAAGATTGCGGATTAGTTGGTTCAGTCATGCAAACACTTCGAGAGGATTCGTTGAAACCGCGGTGTTGAGACCGGCACGGTCATAAAAAACTAGCTCTTTAGTGCCATCTAGACCGCATTGTTTGGTGGAGAAAAACGTGGCATGCATTCCCAAGCTCCGGCTGAGCGGGTTCTGATGTTTGTATGGTGTGCTGATCGAGTTGGGTTGTAGCCGGCATTAGAGAGCCGCCGGGCGATAGCTCACGGTTTTCAATTTTTAGTAGTAAAAACCGTGGGCTATCGCCCAGCGGTTCAATCGTTACGGCATTTCTAGCGACCCAACGGATTTGGATTGCTGGTGCTTAATGAGTCCTTTAGGTCCATAACATCACCGAAAATCGCTCGCGAAATCGCCTTAGGACTTGAGAAACGGGCGCGATTGTTGGACGATGCTGGCTGCTTTCAAATCAAAGTAAATCAAACTCACCATAAAACCTGAATCTTGGAGTGATTCCCACCATGCCTGAAAAAGTAGTCATTATCGGAAGCGGCCCTGCCGGTTGGTCAGCAGCTATCTATGCAGCTCGTGCTAACTTGAACCCGCTGGTCTTTGAAGGCACGATGAACCCCGACGGTGTTCACATGATTCCTTTGGGTCAGTTGGCCTATACCACTGAGGTCGAGAATTACCCGGGCTTTCCTGCAGGTGATATATATTCCTTCGTTCGCAGCGCCGTCGATAGTTCTCGTGATTGGAATTTTCCAGAAGCTCCAGCAGGTCACACCAAGGACGGCAAGCCTCACTACGCCGTCCAAGGTTTGGAGCTAATGGAATTGATGCGACAGCAAGCCATCAACTTCAAGACGCGCGCGATCGAAGATGATATCGTCGATATCGATATCAGCAGCAAACCCTACAAAGTTATTCGCCGTAATGGTGAAACCGTAGAAACCCACGCAATCATTATCGCAACGGGGGCCCGGGCAAACTACTTGGGCCTTGAGTCCGAAGAAGCCTATAAAAATAAGGGAGTCAGTGCTTGTGCGGTTTGCGATGGTGCGTTGCCGCTATTTGTCAACAAAGAACTGGCCGTCGTTGGTGGTGGTGATTCAGCTGTTGAAGAAGCCTCTTACCTAGCGAACTTGGATACTTGCCAGCAAGTCCACATGGTCATCCGCCGTGACCAGATGCGGGCGTCCTCGATTTTGCAAGACCGAGCCATCAACAACCCCAAGATCACGATCCACTGGAATTCGGTAGTGGACGAGGTTTTGGGCGACGAGAAAGTCGTTACTGGTATTCGTCTTAAAAGCACAACCGACGAATCCACGAAAGAGTTGAGCGTCGGCGGAATGTTTGTGGCGATCGGGCATACTCCAAATACCGCGTTTTTAAACGGAAAAATTGACCTGAACGACAAAGGTTATATCAACTGGACCAAGTCTTTCCGTACAGATACCAGTGTTGAAGGGATTTTTGCTGCAGGAGACGTCGCCGATGATTACTATAGGCAGGCGATTACCAGCGCGGGTACCGGTTGCATGGCAGCTTTGGATGTGGAGCGTTGGTTGACTGACCAAGGAGTTGCGTAGTTTCTTCGAATTGCGCGCCTGATTTACGCACTTCCCAAAACTTAGTAATCTACGTAACGAGTTGAATGATGAACGATCAAACCTTCCGAGATCGAGAAATCCTTAGTGAAGCCCACGATAGAGGGCTGGGAGCGACCTTCGGAGCTTTCCTGCGTCTGTCAGGCCCCGGTTGGCTGCAAAGTGCCATCACGCTCGGTGGCGGTTCGTTGGGAAGTGCGTTGTACTTGGGAATGCTCGGCGGCACCGGAATGCTATGGGTGCAGTTAGTCGCGATCGTCATCGGCGTGGTGATGTTGTCAGCCATCAGCTACGTGACGTTGTCCTCGGGCGAGCGTCCTTATGCGGCGATGAACAAACATATTAACCCTGTGTTGGGAACCGCTTGGATCACTGCCACGATCATCGCGAATATGGTTTTCATTTTGGCACAGTTCAGTTTGTGCTTTGATTCACTTCAAACGCTCTTGTTGACCAACCTTGAGGATACGGAGAAATCCAAGCTAATCGTTTCTGGCATCATCGGAGGGATCGCTTTGGTGATCGTTTTGATGAGTTACAAACCAGGGATGGCCGCGAAGCTATTCGACTGGATCTTAAAGTTGATCGTCGGCTTTGTTGTGTTGTGTTTTGTAGGTGCTGTGGTAAAACTGTTCCAGCAAGGCAACCTTGACTGGAACACGATCGGTGAAGGGTTCAAGCCAGAATCGATTTGGGAATCACTGAATTCCCTTTCGCCTCAATTGGCTCCGCTGACCGAGGGCTTGGATTCGGCCAGCTATTGGACCGCTGAAGTCAATCGCTCTCGCCAAACAAGTATGATCGCGGCAGCGGCGGCGGCAGTTGGTATTAACATGACCTTCTTGTTGCCGTACTCGATGCTCGCTCGTGGTTGGGACCGAACCTTCCGTGGTTTGGCTCGTTGGGACTTGATTACCGGCATGGCGATTCCATTTGTGTTGGTCACCAGCTGCATCGTGATTTCTTCGGCAAGTGCCTTTCATGGTAAGGCGGACGAAAATATTTTGAGCAGCGATCCTGTGGCGGTCCAAGAGAGCCTGTTCTTTAAAGGTCTTATGAAGCCAGTTGCCAAACGCATCGAAAAGGTGGGCGAATCTGAAGCCGCTACCGCACTGGCGAAAGTCAATGCGATGCCAACCGATGCGGAATTCGAAGAACTCCGCGATAAGCAAGTCGAAGCCAAGGACGCTGCGATGACCGCGTTGATGGCAGACTACATTAGCAAGATGCCAGAAAACGAACGCAAGTTGGCTCTGGCCGTCGTCAAGCCAAACTCAAAGATGCTGGCATCGTCGCTAAAGCCATTGCTGGGGGAACGGGCAGGATTCGTGTT
>CAZKTR010000279.1:0-4880 GCA_964555525.1 uncultured Pirellulaceae bacterium | reverse complement strand
CTGAAGTCGAACGTAGCCTTCGCGTACTTGACGGCGCCGTCGTCGTTTTTAGTGCTCGTGAAGGCGTGGAAGCCCAATCCGAAACCGTCTGGCGACAAGCCGACAAGTACGGTGTGCCGCGAATGGCGTTCATCAACAAGCTCGACCGCGAAGGGGCCGAGTTCGAACGAGTATTCGAAGAAATCAAAGCTCGCCTAGGCGCCAACCCAGTCGCCATTCAATTACCTGTCGGCGAAGGCCCGGCACACGTCAGCAACCCCTTCAGAGGCGTTGTCGACCTAATCAAAATGCGCTACGTCACCTACGCCGACGAAGGTCGGGAGCAAAAAGAAGCTCCGATTCCCGAAGAGGTCCAAGACGAAGCGGAATTCGCACGCGAACAAATGCTCGAAGCGTTATACAACTACAGCGACGAGATGGCTGAACTTGCCTTCGAAGAAAAGCCGATCCCCAACGACCTGATTCGCCAAGTCATCCGCGAAGCCACGTTAGCCCGCCATATCCAACCGGTCGTCTGCGGTTCAGCCCTGCACGGCATGGGCGTCCAAGGCGTTTTGGACAGCGTCAAATACTACCTACCCAGCCCGCTCGACCGACCGCCGGTCGTTGGCGTTGCTCCGTCAAAGAATCCGGACAAACCTGGCAAAGCCGAATCTCGCAAGCCGGATCCGAAAGAGCCGTTCTGTGGTTTGGTTTTCAAAATCCTGCCTGCCAAAACCGGCGACCTCTACTGGGTTCGCGTTTACAGCGGCACGCTCAAAGGCAATTCGCGCGTCTATTGCCCATCCAAAGACAAGAAAGAAAACGCGGCTCAGCTTTGGCAAATCCACGCCACCAAAAAAGACCGAGACGGTCAAGTCGATGAAGTCGGCTGCGGTGAAATCGTCGGCCTGATCGGGCCTCGCTTTGCGGTTACCGGCGATACGCTATGCGATCAGAAGGCACCGATCTTGCTCGAGCAAATCGAGTTCCCCGAAACGGTCATCGAGATGGCGATCGAACCCGAGTCCACGGGCGAACGAGCCAAGCTTGCCGATGTGCTGGAACTGCTCAAACGACAAGACCCAACCTTCAAAGCCAAAGAAAACGAAGACACGGGCCAAACGTTGATCGCTGGCATGGGCGAATTGCATTTGGAAGTTATCAAGAATCGCCTGCTTCGCGACTTCAACCTGGACGTAAAAGTTCACAAGCCACGTGTTTCTTATCGCGAGACGGTTAGCAAGGCCGTTGAAGTGATGGGCGAGTGTCATCGTTTGGTGAACGGTCAGCAATTATTTGCAAAACTCAAGATCCGCATGGAACCCGACGACAAGATCGAATCAGGCGTTGGCGTGCGAAGTCGCTTACCCGTCGACTCGATGCCGATGGAGATGGTCCAATCCGTCAAAGACGAAATCAAAGCCTGCGGCGAGAGCGGCGGTGCGATTGGAAGTTTCCCGCTGACCAAGATCCGCGTTACGTTGCTGGATGCCGAAGCCACGGAAGAATCCACTCCGATGGCATTTTCGATTGCTGCTGGCGAAGCCTTCGAAGCCGCGCTAAAACAAGCGACTCCGCAGCTACTCGAACCGGTCATGAAGCTAACCATCACCACACCCGAAGAGTACTACGGCGAATTCGTGGGCGACTTGGCTCAGCGCCGCGCCCAGATTGTCAGTACCGACACGCACTTGGCGACCACCACCATCGTCGCCAACGCTCCACTGGCGGAGCTATTTGGTTACTCCAGTGCCATGCGATCGTTATCGCAGGGCAGGGCAGGCAGTTCGATGGAGCCACTCGAGTATGCTCCCGCCCCCCAAGACGTCGCCGACGGCTTCGCGATTTAATTCGCCTCGGTTTTCGGTTTTTAGTGGTGAGAACCGTGGGCTATCGCCGGGCGGCTCAGTCGTTGCAGGCTCAATTTTTACGGCTTCCGCTGACCTTGATTTTGCTTGTTGCGTTTCCTAGCCGGTCGCAAGTTTTGCTTGACGACCGCTTCGCGAAACGTCAAGGTTTTGGGAGGCAACTTGGCAAAGGACGGAATGGGGCATGAGAGGCAATGCAATGAACCGCCCAGCCTGTCCATGGAAGTCATGTCAATCGTTTTCACCGAGTGCTTGGGTAGTAGACGCCGATACGTTTTAATCGCTTCTTTGATGTAGCTGGGTGGATCAGATTGGTAAGTTGGTAGCAGGACGAGACGATCGGTCAGGATGATGTTTGTGTAGGTACTCCAATGCTGGACTCGTCGAGGCGGAATCCAAACTCGCTCAACTCGTAAAGGCCGCCCGTCAACCTTTACTCGTGAAAGCAACTTGGCGTTGTCATCCAAGATCTTAGCATTTTGAGGATCAAGCTTCGGATCAAGCTGGGCTACCAAGACAAGATCTTTGGCGAGGAAAGTCGCAAACATGTCGACATGACGAGTCACCTCTTGTTCGAGCGGCTTGAGCAACGCAAGTTCTTTGATGTTGCAGAATTGCATGAACTGTTCTTTTACGTAGGCCTCGTCCTGAAGGTAGTCCTTCCCGGGCCTGGAAAGTCGATTGTCTTCAAAAAGCCGCGTGGTCGCGATTGCCAAACCGCTACCGTTTGCGAGCAGGTTTCCACCTTGCAGTGACCAAGGGACCAGATTGCGTGGTGCACCTGTTCGGTTTGCCCAGTTTTCGGGGAACAGGTCATCTTGTTCGCGTACAGCGTCATAGAAAAAGTCCAATACCATGGCGTTGCCGCCTTCGGTTTCCATCAGACGCGGACCAAAATCCCTCAGCCAAATCGTGTCTAGATTCGAATTCAGGAAACGAATATGTGGATAGTCTTTGCCGGTTTGGAGCAACTTTTTGAGCAGTTTTGAAAATGAGTCCGGGTCACTGGATTTGAGGTCGTCATTGTAAAGCAACAATAGATTCGCGTGCCCGCGAGTTTTCTCAATCAAGTCAAGCAAGACGTCGAAGTTATGTGGTTGCCAATCGCAAATGCTAAGGAGAATCGCTTTTGTTTTTTCAAACTCCCCGGGCAGTCGCGGAAACAGACTGTTGTTGTCGCCCTGCTTGGCGAGTTCTTGGGTACGAACTTTCCTAATGCGAAGTCGCTCAGCTTCGCGAAGCTCGAGCGCTCGTATTTTTTCTTTCGAAAAGGGAGTGACGATTGCGATTCGACCGTCTGGCAAAACCCGTGTCGTCGCGCCTGGCGGTAAATTTTGAATCGCTGGCTGAGGACTGACCTGCAAAGTCGGCGAAGAATAAGAGGGTATTGGTTGTGGTGGGCGATAGTGGTTCCGTTGAAATACGAGTCCAGCAGCAGGGGAGGCTGAAACTAGCATCAAGATCAAAGCTAGAGAAACTTTTGAAACAGGGGGCAAGAGTAACCCGCTAAAATGGTTCATCGTGTTTTCTGCGTCGTTTTTAAGTGGTTGGGAAAGTTAGCAGTGATTTTTACAACAGCCTTGAGGTTTGAATCGGTGAGGCCCAAGTCCTGCGGTTCCTAGGGCTGAAACGTTAACTTGTACGATTTTATCACCAACGAGGTCAAGGGTGGCTTCCGGAACGTATTCTTGAATGACGAGATAGCATGTTCACCAAGGCGCCTTCAATGGTTGGACGCCTGCAATCCACGCTCTGGCGAGCGTAGCTACGCTCGCCAGCCTGAGGCGTGGATTTCCTGAAACCTCCACCAAACCCAGTAAAAACCCTCTCCTGCGTCAGTTTAACGCACATTCCACGTTTGGATTGCGTCAGCTTTACGGTCTATTATCAGAACCCGAAAACAACTAGCAAATCGCTTATAATTTACCGATCTTAATAAACGGTAGTTGGGTTTAAAATGCTGACCATCATCTTGCGGCGTGGGTTAAATATTTGAATCGACTTGGCCGCTGATCCGTTTCTGAAACCAACGCCATTACGGCTTCAGAAACTGTACCGAAAGACCCAATAGCTATTTTCCTTCTAGGAGCAAAAATATGTCTGAGCCAATCGATCGTTTTCAATTCATCATGGACCAGCGTCGGAAATTCATGAAAGAAATGGCTGCCTTAACGGGCTTGGCCATGGTCAGCAGCGCCGAACTCGTAAGAGCCGCCCCGGTGTCGATCACCGGTGACGACGAAACCAAGGACATGAACTGGGGATCGATCAAAGGCCGGCTGATTTACGATGGCGAAAAGATCCCCAAACGTAACGAGGTCGATCTTGACCAGCACGAATTGTCACCTACTGATTTGGAATGGTTCCGTTCACTCGGCCCGATCCTTCACGAGGACTGGGTCGTGGACAAAAAAGACAAGTCGATTCAATGGGTTTACGTTTGGTTGATCCCTGAAAACGTACTGGTTGATGGCAAGAGAAATAGAGAGGCCAAGAAGACTCTTGAAATCCATAAAGACCTCAAGGCGATCCCGAAAAAGAAAAAAATCGTTCACGTCGATCAAAACCCACAAGGCTACGTGCCTCACGCGGTCGCGATCCGCGAGGGCATGAACCTAAACATGCGTAACAAAGGCCCAGTGCCTCATGTATTCAAGTTCACCGGCTTTGCCAACGAAGACTTCACCAAGGCGATGCCACCCAAAAAGGAAATTTTAATCGAAGGGCTCAAAACCGAACGCGGCGCCAACCAGATTAGCTGCCCGCCTCATCCTTGGGAAAAAATGTGGTTGCGTATCTTTAACCATCCGTACTACGCGGTCACTGACAAGCACGGCAGATTCGAGATCAAAAATGCTCCAGCGGGCAAATGTCGCATCGTGGTCTGGCAAGAAACACTGGGCTTCAAAGGCGAAGGCCGCCTCAAAAAATACGGCCAAGTCATCGAGATTGAAGGTGGTGCGATGAAGGATTTAGGCGATATCAAAATCAAAGCCAAAATCGAAGACGGTAAATAGAAAAAAGAACTGA
>CAZKTR010000278.1:0-4884 GCA_964555525.1 uncultured Pirellulaceae bacterium | reverse complement strand
CCGCGATATCAGGTGAGTCATCGGATTTTGTAGGGAACTTTGTGTCGGCAACGATCGTACCGTTGTCGTCAACGATCCCGATCTTCACGTTCGTGCCGCCAACATCGACGCCGGCAAAAAAAGGAGGAGTAAAAGAAGGTTGGTCTGGCATTGGAAAACGACCGGTTCAACGGCGTGGGTAGAAAGTGCGGGGGGCGATGAGTGCTTTGTAAACGAGCCGACAGTATAAAAAAACGGAGGTGCGTGTACTAGTGCATTGAAGTTCGTAGCTGGACTCGCCAGAGTTCAGGCCTACCGCAGCCGCATCCCGAAGTCTGGCGACATCGGCTACGTAGCTGGGCTCGCCAGAGTTCAGGAGGCCTTGGCAATTCGCCCGAAGTCTGGGCGACATCGGCTACCGTAGCTGGGCTCGCCAGTTCAGGAGGTCCTAGCAATTCGCCCGAAGTCTGGCGACATCGGCTACGTAGCTGGGCTCGCCAGAGTTCAGGAGGCCTTGGCAATTCGCCCGAAGTCTGGGCGACATCGGCTACCGTAGCTGGGCTCGCCAGTTCAGGAGGTCCTAGCAATTCGCCCGAAGTCTGGCGACATCGGCTACGTAGCTGGGCTCGCCAGAGTTCAGGAGGTCCTGGCAATTCGCCCGAAGTCTGGCGACTCCGGCTACGTCAAGAAAGGTCTTTAAGCCCGCAGGCAGTGCATATTCGCCATCGAAATGCCGCTCATCATCGCCCCAATGATCCCAACAAAGCCTTGGTCGGTGCCGCACAAGAACAAGTTATCCAAATGCGTTGTGCCGTCGAGTACCTTATCGGGGGCTCCGTACACGGCTCCGTTGTCGTGCCAAGTAAAGCGACTGATCGTGGTCGGCGTAAACAGATCGGTGTCGATAACATACGGTCTGAAATCAGGCGTGAACTCAACGCTGGCCGCAACGCTCTTGTCGTACCAACGGAGTTTCTCCAGCTTGTATTCCTCTTCGGACAACGCTTTCCAACGGTCAAAATCCGCGATGGTCGTGATGCGAATCACTCCGTCAGGCAATTGGCCAGCGTCGTCGGAGTACTCGTAGTTGTTGGGCGAGCAAATGACGCCAGTGCGAGTATCACAAAGTTCCTCAGCCGGTTTTTCCCAGTGAAATTTATTCGAATCGTTGTAGAACACGATCGTATCATTGTTGCCAAGCTTTGATGGTTCGCGGTCTAAAATCGAGATCGATTCGATGAACGTCAACTGCCCGGCTTGCCGCGGATCAGGCTCGCTGGTGTCACTGCACATTCGCAAGGTCTCAAGGCGTCCGGCCGACGACAAGATCCGTTTGCCTTGGATGATGTCGCCGTTATCAAGTTCGACAGAAACCGCATGGGCGCCGTCGGCGTGGATGGTTTTAACTCCATGGCGAAGTTTTAATTCGCCGCCGAGACCACGAAAGCGTTTGACCAAGTTTTTCAAAATCAAACGCACGCCTTTGAAAGGACGCGCAAACCCTTCGCAAAAGATGCTGCGGAACATGATGCAAAACTGCCCCCAAGCCATATCGTGCTCGGCGGCGTTTCCGTACCACATCAACGGACACAATAGCATCTCTATCAACAGCGGTTCACTGATCGTTTCTTCTAAGACTTTACGCCCAGAGATTTCAAAAGACTCTTGGTCGAGTTCGTCGTAGTCCGAGATCTTGGCGATCAAGGCATCGAATTCGTCCATGTGTTTGGGGAACGTCTGGTTGACTTCGGCGCGGAGCAGTTCGATGTCGTTGTCGAATCGAAGTTGGGTTTCTGGAAAAACGATCCGCGATCCTTTTTGAGGAGCCAGCGCGAAGTCTTCCCATTTGAAACGCAGTTGTCGCAAGATCCGTGCCAGCGGTCCCTTCTTCGCGCCTTTGGCGGTGAAGTTGGTGACCGCATGCAAACCGACATCGTAATCACGGCCGTTCATTCGATAGAACGAGTTGAGCCCGCCGATGGTGTAGTGGCGTTCTAAGATGCAAACTTTTTGGTCGTAGTGAGCCAAGCGGATGCCAGCCGCTAAGCCTGACATTCCAGCACCAATGATGATTGTGTCGTACATAATAATCGACCGTCCCGTAGTCATCAAAAGGAGCATCAAAAAAAACAAACTGACGTCAAAGTTGACATCAGTTTGAGAGTTCTTTTTTTTAACGTTTGAAACCGCCTAGCGGATTTTTACGTTAACGGTTACTAAGCGACGCAATCAACCATCTTGGGAGTCAAGTAAGACACTGTGCTGGCCATCGAAGCCAACTGCGGGTAGTCCTCTTCCGGGACGTTCACGCTGTGTCTTTTTCGTAACTCCATGACGATGTCTAAAAAGTCCATGCTGTCGAGTTCAAGTTGGTCTCGGAAATCGACTTCATCTTTCAAATCGGACAAGTCTTCGTCGGGCGCGATGTCGGTAAGGATGTCGATGATGACGTCGCGAATTTCAGCTGGTGACACGATTTTCTCCGTTATTATCGTCGGCCGTTTTAACGGCGCAAATTACTTGGTTTCGGGGTAGTTTGTTTGGCTACATTCGTTTGATGATCGTTGCCGAGTTAATCCCCAGCATACCGAATGAGTTGTTCAAAATATAGTCGATTTTGCCAACTTCACGAGGCTGATTTAGGACCAAGCCAGGTAACTCACATTCGGGGTCTAGATCGTCAACATTGATCGTTGCATGGACCATTCCGTCATCAAACGACGCCAAATTCCCGGCCAATTCTAACGCACCTGCGGCCCCCATCGTATGCCCAATGAAGCTTTTTGCGTTATTTATATTGGTTTTGTCCGACTCCCCAAACACTCGCCGAACCGCATCGCACTCCAAAACGTCCCCCATCCCCGTGCCGGTGGCGTGGGTGCTAACAATGTCGATGTCGTTAAAGTTAAGATGAGCACGATTAAGCGCCATTTTCATGCACTGAGCCTGCCGTTCGGGATTAGGCAGCACGAAATCGGTTGCGTCGGTATTGATCGCGTAACCGATAATCTCGCCGTAGATTTTGGCTCCTCGCGCCTTCGCATCGGAAAAGCGTTCGAGCGTATACAAACAACCGCCTTCGGAGACCACGATGCCGTTTCGGTTTTTGTCAAACGGACGTGAAGCCTTGGTCGGATCGTCGTTGGTCGCCAGTGCGTTTTGGCTGTTGAAGCCCGCAAAGATCCCAAACGTATGAATGCTCTCCGAAACTCCACCAGCGATTGCCAAATCGCATTCGTGCAAACGCAACATCTGAAGGCCTTGAATTAAGCCAGCGTTGCCAGCAGCACAAGCCGCTCCGATGGTATAGTGAGGTCCGGTGATGCTCATGTTCAACGCGATCTCGCCAGCTGGGTTGTTGGCGACGGTGCGAGGGTTGTGGTGGTGCGACCAAACTTTGACGTCGTAGTCGTACTGCCGGATTTCGTGGATCTCGGATTCAGTTTCGACGTTACCGTGTTCGGTAACGCCCACGTAGATTCCAACTCGCGATTTGTCGACGTTTTCCCAGTCCAATCCCGAGTTCAAAATGGCTTCGTGGGCGCAGTAACAACCAACGCTTCCCGCGCGGGTACCTCGGCGGATGTCACGACGGTTTTGATGGCGTTTGGCGTCAAAGTCGCAGACGCCAGCGATGGTTTTGCCAAAGTAACGAATCTCGTAATCTTGAACGCCGCTGCGGCCGGCTAAAAGTGATTCCCGAAACTCCGTCAAGCTGTTTCCGTTGGGCGAGGTAAGACCAAGGCCAGTGATGACGATTCGCTGATCGTCCGGCATTTCGTCTGGTTTTGGGTAAGTGAGCATGGGCTCTCAGGTGGACTGAAACGTAGTTTGCGAACGCGAAACAGTACCGGTTTTTTAGTGAATTGACAACCAACCCGTTTAATCGGAGTGACTGCATCATCTTACGGGCGTTGAAACTGCGATTGGACACGATTTTAGCGACTTCGCACATTATTTTCCCGCCAAGCTCACAAAGGGTCGATTCATGGTACATACCAAATACGAAAGCAAAACATGATGATTTCTCGCCCAAGCTACTACCATTGTGCAATCTTATTCACCCTCTTGGCAACATTGGCTGATCCCAGTCAAGCACAGGCTCAGTACTATGGCTACGCTGCTGGGTCGTCTTCGCCACCCGTTGGCGCGACTGCCCCCGGTTTGCTGCAATCAGCCCACTATCCGCCCTCACAAGTGGCGCCGCCTTCGTCGCGATACGAATACGCTGAGCAAATGGTTAACAGCCGCGTGCCTCGTGGCGTTGATCGACAAGCGACCGACCAGCACACGCTACTTCAGTACCGCCGCCTGTATCGCAGCGGAACTTCACCCCACCCAGCCGAGCTCGTGGGTCAGTGGAATGGAGTGAACAAAGGCATCGTCGAAGTCGCTGGCTACGGTCAGTTCATCAAAGAAATTCGCGTTGACGCCAACGGACATCTTTACGGCGACAACGTACAAGTCGGCCAAGTCAAACCAAGTCAAGTTCGGTTGAACGGTTGGCAGCCGAAGTTCGACCACGCCACCAGCGACTACGAGCGACGAGGACGTTTCGCGATCCAGCGGCCGACCAATCGCGGGTTCTTTGGTCGTGGTGCCACGTTCTCTTACGCCGACGGCGGCAACCCCGACGGCGACGCCGCTCGATTGTTGAAAGACCAGGTTGTCAAACTCAACGACCACCAAATGATCGGCCGCGCCGTCGTCGAATTCGGTCCGATCGAAATCCCGTTGTCATACTTCGTGCTAGAGCGACGCCAGTAAGGGCTGGTGACAAAAAGGGGGTAGGGGGGAACACTAATTCGCACTAATCTACACTAATCGGCGCGCAGGTGAATGCTGCTTTTTCGCGAGCTAGAATTAGTGTCAATTAGTGGAGATTAGTGTTCCCTTATTCGTTCA
>CAZKTR010000277.1:0-4891 GCA_964555525.1 uncultured Pirellulaceae bacterium | reverse complement strand
TTATTAGGCGGCTGAGTTTCGCTTTTGTTCGCCGGGGCGGGCTCTTCTTTGAGACTCTTGAAAGTCATCGCACGCTGGAGCGGCTCGATTCTCAACACGACCTCACCGTTTTGGAAAATACGCACAGTTCCGCTGGACTGGCTCACCACAACCGCGATGGCTTTTGTGTTCTTACTGATCGCCGCCCCTGCGAAGTGCCGCGACCCCAACCCCTTGGTCATCGTCAACTCAACCGGCGATGTATCCACAATCCTCGCAGTACCCTCCACTGTCCCATCGGCCGATACCACGAAACAACCATCCAGCTGAGCTAGTTCTTTAACACCCTCGCGAACCCGAGCATCGGACATATTCCGATCTTTGCGGTTGTAGCCTTTGACCATGTCAAAGCCAGCCGGGCGGCTATCTTCAAGCACTTTGCGGTGGTCTCCCACCACAAACATCGTTCCAATTGGCTTCCCCTCGCGGCCATCGCGGCCGATTTCGACGGCCAAATCCACCACCATTTTGAGCGTGTCCAGCGGGACCTTGGTTTCCAGCTTCTTCAAATCCCGAGCGGTCAAACGCCCTAGACGCTCGGTCAGCTTCAATACGCTAATCGTGTCGATTTCCTCGGAATCAAAGTTACTGAAAACCGCTACCACGGTAGAACCGGAGCTGATAACTTCGTTGGCCACCCCTTCGAGCATTGCTTGGGTCAGCTGGTTTTGGATCGAGGACTCTGGCATTTCCAGCAAAATCGACTTGAGCCCGGCTTCGACAGTCGCGGCATGAATGTCAGCGTCATTGGACGCAACAATCAGAGTTTGGCTGGCAGACTTACGTTTTAGCCGAGCCCAATCGGTCGTTCGCTCCAACAAAACTAGCAAACCATCTGCTTCGACGGCTTTGGCCAGCTTAGTGGCTGCGTCGTAGTAAGAAAAAAAGGCTTTACTATATCGTGAAGGCGCCATCTACACGGATCTTTCCATCATCTTGCTTATTACGAATCCCATCACAATTGCTAAAATTTAAACTGCGGCTAGAAAATCGACAAGCCGCTTGGCCTTCAGATTCACGAAACCTTTAACAAGACTACTAACGAGTTAAGAACTGGCCAGTTGGTTGCTCGGCGACTTGAGTTGTACCTGCTTCGCTCAAGTCACCAGCGCCCGGTAATCCGGCCACATACTCTTGCCACGCTGGAATATCTCGACCGAACGACTCGCCCGTCACTGCCTGCAAAGACTCCGCCGCTCGAAGCTGAAGAGCTGGGTCCGGGTCATTAAGCGCCAAACCGATTGCCGATGCGGCTTGGCTTACTGGAAAATTCCCCAATGCTCGAGTGGCTGCCAGCCGGACATCAATATTGGTGTCGCTGCCAACCATGCGTTGAAGATTCGGAATCGCGGTGCCAGCAGGCAATTTTTCAAAGGCTTTGATGGCAGCCAAACGAACATCCGAATTGCTGTCCTGAGCGGCGTTGGCTAAAGCGTCGGCTGCTGCAGGAGACTTCAGTCGCCCTAATTGATTGACTGCATGTAAACGTAACAACAAAACGGGACTGCGACGAGCAACCTCAGACAGTTCGTAGGCAACTTCTTGTTGCTTTTCAACCGGCGCACCAACGGCGGCATCGACTTTCGCAACCATCTCTCTTTTTTGCGTGAATAGAGTATCCGCAATTTTTTCTTCCTCAGCCCAATGATTTTGGGCCCAAGGTGTATACTTTCCCATCCGCCATAAAGGCCCTTCTGCACAGCCTGAGAATAGCCCGATGGCGATGAGAGCAAAAATGATTGCGTTGGTATACCTAGTCATTTGTCAATTCCACGAATTCAGGTCAACCGATGGTGGTTTTAGAAACTCGGGGAAGATAGCAATTTAGTCAAACTGAGCCTAGACCGAAATTTTGCAGGGGAACCCCAGAATAGCGCGACTCCAACATAAAAGTCATCGCACAAAAAAATCCCGGCGGATACCGGGATTTATGCCCTAATTGAATTTAGGGGGATACTTCGAGCACGCTAGTTGGTTACCGCAACTAGGACTTATCACTCTCAATCAGCACAGGCTCCTGTGCAGCTGGATTATCGCTGCGACGAGCCTGACGACCTCGTTGATCTTCATCGTAGTACTTGCTGCCACCGACTCCATAACCGTAACCGTAACCGTAGCCGTTGTAGGAGTAACCAGCTCGGTACGCTCCGTAAGTGTACTGGCTTCCGTAGCCTGATTGAGCACCCACACCATTAACAACCAGACCAATGCAGTTTGCACCCAAGTTGTTAATCATCTGCATGGCTCGTTCAGCACTGACACGTACATTTTTCTTAATACGCATACATAGGACAACACCATCAACACGAGCTGCGATAGGGCTTGGATCCGTAACCGCTAACATCGGTGGAGTATCGATGATCACGAAATCAAACTCTTCACGCATCTCTTCAATCAAAATCTTCACCTGTGGAGAAGAACTCAGTTCAGCTGGGTTCTGTGGCTTGGCACCACAAGGCATCACTGTTAGCCCTTCAATTTCCTCACACTCGAACATGCAATCTCGCCATTGCGATTGTCCAGAAAGGACGGTCGCAAATCCGACACGCGATGAAATTCCAAAGGTCGCATGTTGCCGCGGACGTCTCATATCTGCATCAACCAGCAGTACACGCTTTCCAGACTGAGCGATCGAGACTGCTAAATTCGAAGCGAGTGTTGACTTACCATCACCAGGCGTTGGACTCGTGACTTGAATCACAGAGTTCTGCTTGCCTTGAGTGTTAAAGTACAAGGCAGTACGAACCGCACGGAAAGCCTCAGACACTTGAGATTTCGGCCGGTGGTAAGTACAAACAATCGGTTCGATCAGTGAATTCTCAACAAGGTAACGTTTGCCTTGCGTAATCACAGGCACATGACCAATTAGAGGAACCTGCAACCAACGAGTAATTTCGTCTGGGTTGTGAAAGGTTTTGTCAGCTAGTTCAACAAGACAACCAACACCAAAACCAAATAGCGACCCCAGCAACGCACCGACTGGCAAAATCACGAAAAGCAACGGCCAGACTTCCAATCCACGTTCAGCCCGACGAGTGGTGTTAAAGCGAAAACCCTTGTGAAGGTTAGTCTGCAAAGACGATGTTTGCTCCATCACTTGCAGGTCTGCGTCATCCGACTTTCTAACCAACTTATCCCTAATCACCTCTAGCTCGGCGGCTTCCACTAGTGCTTGTTCAGACTGGACAGCCTTTTTATAGTTTTCACTATAAACAGCTAAGTCCGAGTTCAATGCCAAACGCAAATCACCAATTTGCTGTTTCACTGCAACGATAAAACGTTGAATGATTTGCTCGGGGCCTAGCCCTGTGATCCTAGTTCCCTGCGCTTCCAATTCTGCGATTTTTTCCTTTCGATCGTTAATCGCAAGGTTCAAGGCTTGAATTTGTGAGTGGCCTGGACCTATTTTTTGAGTCACAATCAATTGATCACGCTGGAGCTCCAAACTTTCAATACCTCTGGTTTCAGCAGCAATTTGCTCTGAGTTATCCACAATTTGCATCGAGTTCTTACGAACCTTTCCTTGGTCTTCGAGAATCCAGATATGCTCCATCATACCAGCCGCATCGCTCTCCAAGGCAGTTTCACTTCGAGCAAGGTCCTGAGTCAGCTCCGCAAGATCTGCCTTTTCAGCATCAATCTTAATCATCAAATCAGCAACGATTCGTTGAATGTGCTCTTGCTTTCCAGCGATCGCTAATTCGTTTAACTTGGCACGAGACTTTTCACGAAGCTTATCTACTTCTTTGATTTCTCGGTGCAGCCTATCGCACATCTTATTCAATAGCTCCATCGTGTCCGCAGTGACTTCCTGATACTGCTCGTTAAGGTGACTCTCGTAGGTTGACACAATCGTCGCCAAGATCGTTTGAGCATCTCGAGGATTCACTGAGGTATATTCGAGCTCATATTTAATACGTTCCTCTCGGTTCTGAATAACAACCAAGTTCTCTCGAATTTCTTTAAACTGTTGCTCTTGAGGAAGATCTCGGAGCGTTTCCAAATCACTTAAGCCATGTTCGGTAAGGCATTTGAACAGGATGTTGTTCTCACTGATCAATTGGTCATGGCGCAAATCGAATTTTGCAAGATCGTCATATGGATCACCACCCTGACCAAGTTTCCAGATAATCTTTTCTCGGGGCTGGATCGTAACCGTCGCTTTACTCTCATAAATCTTTTGAGCTTGAGAGTTATAAATCCCGCCGATAACCAAACCCGCCAATAGTCCCAAGAAGACCAACCACTTGCGACGACGGAGCACTCCCCAAAAATCGAAACCGACCTCTTCAGACTCCTGGGGGGCGAGCATAAAAGGAGCAGGGTTCATATTATTGCCACTTGGCGGTTGAAGATGCATATTCACTGCAAGGTCTCCGAGCACCTTGGAAACCCAAGGCATCAACGATGGTTATTAGATATGTATTGTCAAATCGACGATTGCGTGTATTCACTATAACCGTCAAGAAGTTGATTTTCAAGGATTTAGATGGGCGAATGCATACAAATCCTACAGGCACGTTTTTTGTGACTGCGGCCGAATTCCCAAGGAATCCATCGTTTTAAGTAACCCATACCGACTTGAAATAGGTAAATATACCTTTTTCGGAGATCGGCTTTCGCCTACTGGATAGTAAATTTAAGTTCAGTTGTTCGGGTTAGGTAATATTCGCCAATTGGTGGTATTCATAACTTTGTTTTAGATATTCGTATCACTGCATTACTAGTGTTGTTGGGCATGCATTCAATTTCAAGAAAAACCTCTCCCGGCCCATAAACCGGTTTTAAACAACCATTTTGAGTTTTTCTACACACTTCCACCATCCAGCTTGTTTCCATGAAAGCCAAACCC
>CAZKTR010000276.1:0-4894 GCA_964555525.1 uncultured Pirellulaceae bacterium | reverse complement strand
CGACGACCGAGTTTCAACCCCCCTGGGTATTTCATCAGCATTGCTGTTACCAATCGAAACAGCTGCTTTGTGTGAGTACACCTTCTATCGGACGGGAAAACCGCGAACTTTGCTATAAATCATCAACTTTTCCGAACAGCGAACCTTGGCAATATTTATCGGTTTTTACGTTGATAGCAGTCAATTTGAGTTCACCGACAAGGCAAACCTGCCGATCTGATGACAGTGGCTCCGCGCCAATTCACTCAGTAAAACCAAATGCCGCAATTTGATGAATATCAAACAAAAAACTAGCTGGCTCGCCGTTCTCCCGTCCTTGGTGATTCCGATTTGCATCGGATTAACCATGTACTTGGGTCTGGCATACATGATCGAACAATCGATCCTGACCAACGAACTCTTAGTTCGCTACACAACGGGTCACCCCATTTCTCGTTTCACAACGGGGATGTTTTTCATCGGCGTCGCTTCGCTGTTGATGATTGCCAAAAACGTCTTGGAACAATTTTCGACCGAATCCAAAATCCAACTAGTGGACGCTGACCAGGCATCATCCACCGATTCAAACCAACAACAACCAACCACCAACTCAAAACCAACCTCTAACGTCTCATCTCGAGCGACCATCTACCAAAACAATTTGAACGAACATTCGGGCTGGGTTAAGGAACACTATCTCTGGCAACGTCTATCAGCAATGATGGCGTACCTGCAACGCAGTGACTCCACCGCAAATGCCGAAACCGAACTCAAATACCTAACCGAACTCGACTACGAACGCCAACAACAGCGATTCGCACTGGTCCGCATCCTTATCTGGGCCACCCCGATGCTCGGCTTCTTAGGTACTGTTTTAGGAATCTCCGAAGCCCTTGGTGGCATCAGCGTCGGACCAGAAAACAACTTCGAAACCATGATGAATGGCTTGCGAGGCAGTTTGTACGTCGCATTTGACACGACCGCCTTGGCACTTACGCTTTCGATGTTCCTGATGTTTGGTCAGTTTTTGATTGACCGCTTTGAGCTTCAACTACTTTCCATTGTCGACACGCGCGTCCACGCCGAAGTAAACCGCAATTTTGATTTGACCAGCACCGGCGATGCGGCCATGCAGACCTTCTCCCAACAGTTCTTAGAGACTTCCAAAGAAGCTGCAATCAACCAAACCAAACTCTGGAAACACTCAATCGAATCCGCCCAGAAGGCTTGGGCTTCGACATTAACCGACACCAACGCCAGCGTACAAAATAATCTAACCGACGCGCTCAGCCAAAACGCACTGCAACTCACCAACCAACTAACCACTGCCATCGACCGTGCCGACAACGCAATGGCTCACCGCTGGCAACAATGGCAAGTCATGCTGTCGGACAACTGCCGTTTGCTGACCGAGCACCAAAAACAGATCGCCGAACAAACCAGCCAGTTCAGCCAAATGGTTTCTGAAAAAACGGACACCCACGAACTCAAAAACGCAATCTCCGAAAACAATCAAGCGATCGAAGCGACCCAGCAACTCCGTGAAACACTTGGCACGTTGTCTAAGTCAATCCAAACGATGCAACAGTCGTCCGTCGCCCAAACCAAGATCGTTGGAGAACTCGCTAAAGCTGTTGAAAAACCCACCATCGTCCAACCAACCGAAACACAGACACTCGCCACGGAACAGCTAAACAAGACACTTAATACACTGACAGAGTCAATCAAGACAATGACACTGACCTCAGCGACGCAATCGGAGGTCACCAGCAAGCTTGCCGAAGCCGTTGCCAAACAGCCGGTCGTCCAGCAAGTGATTCAACCACAGCCGCAAGTTTTTGCTGGAAAACTTCGTGTCCACGATCCCAAAGAAACCGTCTCTACAAGCCAGTTGCACCAAGAGCTCGAAGGTATCAAAGCTGCGGTCGAGTTATTACCTAGCGCGGAACCGTCCGACAAACCACTCGTCAAACTGGCACTTGAAACAGCCGCCATCAATAAGTCTGCGACCGAGGCCCGAATCAAACGGCAAGAAAAACCAACTGCCAGCCCCAAGCCAACCGCCGACGTAGTCCTGTCAACTGGAACTCGACCCGAGAAACCAGTCGTTGAAACGCTCCGTGCCGCGAACAACCGCGTAGCCAACTTCTTGACTAACCAGAATCGTCCCGTTCGTCGGCGCTCAGCTGCATGAGCCGTTTGCGTAAAAACTTGAACCAGCCAAGCGTTTCCTTGTTTCCGTTTTTGGCGGTGCTAATCTGCACGTTGGGTGTGTTGATCGTAATGTTGGTGTTGGCCGTCAAATCAGCGGAAGTCGCCAAAGAGGAAAAAAAAGCGGCTCAAGACGAAGCCGTCGCAGCAAAGATCGAAGAAGCCCAACAACGCCTCGCGATAGAAACTTTTCGCTCCGAATCCATCCATGGCATTCGATCCGACGTACTCTCGCGACTAGCTGACTCTCGCCAAAACCGTGGCTACCTGCAACAAGACGTTACCAACGCCACCAAACAATTGGAAGCAGCACAGAAACAAATTGAATTGCTAAAACACTCTTTGGCTAACGTGGACAAAGCAGACCCGGCAGACGAAGAGCAATTGAAAACCCGCGCTAACGAAGCCGCAATTGAAAAGTTAAAACAACAGGTCGCTACTGCCAAACAGGCACTCGAATCCCAAAGGAAAAAGTCAAAAGAACAAGGCCCCAATCGCTTTAGCTTAGTCCCACACCAAGGAAGCGGCGGAACATTTCGGCGACCGATTTTCCTTGAGTGCCTCGAGAATGAAATCCGCTTGCAGCCCTTAGGCATCACCCTATCCAAACAAGACTTCACGCTGCCAATCCAAGCCGGAAACCCACTGGACGTCGCTTTATTGACCATCCAAGAACACTGGCAACAGCTAAAAGTAGCCGGCGACCATGGCTCTCCCTACCCGTTAATCGTGGTTCGCCCCGACGGCGCCGAGACATTTGTATTGGCCCGTCGCGCCATGAAAAGCTGGACTGATGAGTTTGGTTACGAACTCGTCGATGCCGACAAAGAACTCGATTTTGGCGAACCTGACAAATTGCTCGCGGCCAAAGTAGACCAAGTCGTCCAACAATCCATCGACCGACAACTGCAACTTGCTCAGCTACATTACGAACGTCAGCGGCACCTGTCGCAATTTTCCTCAAATCGCAACGCACCTGGATTTTCGGTTGTGAATCGCGGTGGTGGGTCCGTCACCACCAGTGCCTACCAAGCATCCAGCGGCGGGCACAACGCATCACCGATCCGCTCACAACCTGAGCGATTCGGCGCCGATACTAAGCAAGCAAGTTATCAAGCCAATCGCAGATCACAACGGACCAACCAAAACTCAGCTGGCAGAAGTTCACAAGTATCCGACCAAGCATTCAGTAAAGACACTGGCTTCAACAGTAAATTTTCTTCCTCAGGAAACATTGCCGGCCAAAGTTCACAACAAACTGCTGGCCAATCCCAGTCTTCACAACAATCTGGCTCGCCGTCGAATTCCGACGCCCCCAACCTCGCCAACCGACGCGGACAAGGCTGGGCCTTGCCATCGCGCCCACAAGGCGGCACAGGATACTTGCGGCCAATCACCGTCGTTTGCTCAGCGAATGACTTGCGAATCAAAACCGCCACCGGCCAAGAACGAACCATCCGTTTTGAATCTGAACCAGTTAAAGCCGTTGACGTGATGGTTGAAGAAGTCTGGAATCGAATCGACAGCTGGGGAATCGCAGGGCAGGGGAGTTACTGGAAGCCTCAGCTACGCATCAAAATCCAACCCGGCGGCCAACAGCGGTTCGCTATGCTCCAACAAATGCTCCACAACAGCGGCTTGGTGATCCAACAGGAGCCAAAACAATGATCAACAATTTAAATGATGGACAAGATTCGTTTTTGGACATCGTCGCAAATCTGGTCGGAATCCTGATCATTCTGGTAGTGATCGTCGGGGCCAGCGCAAGCAATCGATCTCAACAAGCTCCAGTTCAACCAGACCCGGAACTCGAAGCCGCATACACTAGCACCATCCAACAAATCGAAAACGAATCCTACCTGACCCACAAACTTCGCACCGACAACCAACAACTTGAACAACAGATACTCGAACAAAATCGATTGGCAGCCGAACTCGCCACCCAACGGCATCGCAAGCTAGTACAAGCCGAAACGCTTCGTTTACAAGCCGAAGAAATAAAATCGAAAATCGACGCTAAACTTGCCAGTTTCGACGAAGCCACGCGAAAGAATCGGCAAGCACAAATTCAATTTACTGCTGCTGAAGAAGCACTCACTGCAGAACTGAGCGACACGAAGTCTCAAACCGCAGCCCTAGCCGCCAGCTTCAAGCCCGCTAAAAACAAGCAGCTAAAACACTACCCCAGCCCAATCGCTAAAACAGTATTTTCTGAGGAAATTCATTTTCGCTTAGCCGATGGCAAGCTGACCTACGTTCCCTTGGAACAGCTGCTCGGTCTAATGAAAGATGAATGGCGATTGAAAGCCGAACAACGATTGACTCATTTGAATCACACCGTCGAAACCGTCGGCCCCTTGGATGGCTTTCGTTTACAGTACCAGCTGACCGCAGTCGAAAATGGCCCTGCGGGTGCTCGACAAGGTCGCTCGATCACCTTCGACCGTTTTCGCGTGATCCCACAACCCAACCAGTCAACTGAAACCGTGGCAACAGCACTGGCCGAGGGCTCTCGATTTCGCTCGATTCTGTCCCGCCACGAACCTCGTCGGACCACCGTTTCGATTTGGCTTTACCCCGATGGCTTTTCTGACCACAGAACAATCAAAAACTGGTTGCACGAAAACGGCTACCAAATCGCCAGCTGGCCACTCGAATACGGTCGCCACATTGCCGGCGGACCCAATGGCTTCAAAACATCTGC
>CAZKTR010000275.1:0-4899 GCA_964555525.1 uncultured Pirellulaceae bacterium | reverse complement strand
ATAAAACTCAACCGTTCGATCGATGATTTCAGCTCGCGTCGGGCTAATGTCCGCGTCGACTCTACGCCAGTTATGCCCCGCGTTCTTAACGATCAACGTCTCAACCGGCGCGTGAATCGCCGCCGCCTGCCTCGCCATGAACTCGGCGTGTTTTACAGGAATGGTTGTGTCCTTGTCACCTTGAATCATTAACAGCGGCGGACTCTCCGTTCGCAAATAGTTGATCGGACTCATCTCACGATAGAGGTTTAGCTTTTCTTCGTCGGTTGTCTTGCCACCCAGAATCCGAGGACCAAAACGATCCCGAAAATTTGCTCGATTGTCATGATTAAACAATCGAACGTTCTCAAAGTCGCAGGGCCCGTACCAAGAAACACCTGCCACCATGGTATACGGCGTCAATGCAAGATCCGGGTCACCCGGTAATGACTTGGGAGTAGCCAACAACAACATCTGAGCTATCTGTCCGCCGGCGGAATCACCCATCGTATAAAAACGATTTGGATTGAGCTTCAACGTTTCGCCGTTTTTAGCGAGATAGCGAACGGCATCCTTGGCGTCGATCACACAATCTCGCATCCGTGTCTTGCCAGCTTGATCGACCAACCGATACTGCACCGATGCAACGGCGAAACCTTCCTTTACCAACCGACTGAACACGGCCTTGAAAGAATGCTTGGCAGCACCATGCTTGCTCCCGGCCGCCCAGCCTCCGCCGTGGGTATAAACGACCACCGGATGCGAACCCGATTTTGCAGCCTCGCCAGTGGGGTAATACAGATCCAAATGAAGCTCGCGATCGTCGACCTTTTTATAGACCACTTCTAGCTTTCGTTCGCCGCCGGTTTCAAGATAGACGGGTTGCTGTTTTGCACGGCTCAAAGCATCGTCGGTTGCCTCAGACTTTTCCTCTTGAGCGATTGCTGACAACGAAAGCGAAACCAATAGCAGGCAAGCCACGACGATTCGCAGTAAGGATCTGTAGAATTTTGGAAAGCGTATTGGGTTTAAATGGTTCATTGTGCTACCACAGTCTTTTCTTCGACTTTGGATCGTCGACATACTCACGATAGATGGTGGAGTCCGGTTCATCCTTCATGGAGCCTTTTGCGATAATACCCATGGCCAAGCCGGCAACCAATCCGCCGATATGCGCTAGGTGCGCCACGCCTCCGAGTTCACTGCCCCCGGCAAAAAAGCCTTGATAGATTTGGAGCGCCGACCATAGCCCAATCACATAAACGGCTGGGATCGAAACGATCATATAAAACACGATCGCTTTAACTTTGTTCCGTGGAAACAGTACCACATACGCGCCCAAGATTCCCCAGATCGCCCCGGAAGCGCCAAGGACCGGGATTACGCCGTCATACGAAACCATTAGCTGAGCTACCGCAGCGACCAAGCCGCTAAGGATGTAAAAAAGGAAAAACCGTAAATGACCAAAGCGATGCTCAATGTTATCGCCGAAGATCCACAAGTAGAGCATATTGCCAAAGATGTGACCAAAGCCGCCATGCATAAACATGTGCGACAGCAAGGTCAGATAAATAATCGGAGGCCCCGGCGCTTGGGGAATCACGTGGTCCTCGCCAGCCGCAGTAACGATCTGCGGTTCCACCAAATCTTGCCCCGACATGATCTCTTGTGGAATGATACTCCAGCCGTAAGTGATCGATTCGTCAGAAAGTTGAAGCAGGAAAACAACGATATTAATCGCCAACAAAAGCCAAGTCACATAAGCCGGACCGGAAATGCCTTTGTTGTCGTCAGCAATAGGAAATAGCATTTAATGATTGTTTGGTTGAGAAGCGACAGTTTGATTCAGGATTATTATGATCAAAGAACCAAATCTGCTCAATCACCGTTCATCGCCCTTTAAAACGTGCTAAAACCATCGGGCGTAAAACTAAGCTGTGGCGGAGAACACCCATAAAGTACGAGGTCGGACTTTCGTTTTGACAGCACCTTTGATTGCTCCTTTTTACCCACGGATAGACACAGATAAACACGGATATCAGGAGCTGGGTTTTTATCCGTGTCCATCTGTGTTCATCAGTGGTTCTTCTTTTCTACTACCCGACGGTAAGCCAGCTTGGAGGCAACAAGCCAATCTGAACGCCGTCAAACCAACGCTCTTATGATCTACGCAACATCTTGACCGCGACTGACCACCAACCAGGTTGTACCAGTTGCCGATAAGGAGAATCGGCGGGCAGCTCCTTCATCAGATAATTGTGTGCAAATCCCAAGTTGTGATACGGCAAGGATGGAAACATGTGATGCAACGCGTGGTATTGAATCGCAAACGGAAAGAACAACCACGTAAGCGGATCACGTCCGACATAGTTGCAGGAATCCATGATGTGTTCCGAAACGCTCAGCCGATCACCATCGCCTTCAAAGTGGTGATCAGCCAGTTGTCGAAGCTGGTTCATAACAACAACCGTTGCTCCCAGCACGTACAGCATCGGCATACGAGTCCATGGGTGTACCCCCATCACGACTGCCAACGGAATTAGAATCGCTCGGACGAAGCAGGCAAGCTCCAACCAAGCAAACGTTTTTCGATCAATCGAACCAATCGGACGTTGGTACTTATAGTTAAACGTAAACGCTGATAGGTGACGCAGAGTGAAATCTCGAATTCCGGGCGTGATAAAGGTTAGTGGAGCCAACAGGAACCTGAGAAACACAACCAAAGGGAATACGGCGACGAAGCCAAAGTAGAGAATCAGGTTTACGATGCTGCCACGCGGGCAAACGTTCACCACATACTCAGGATCCTCCGGCGTGCCGTAGACTTTCTGCGAATGGTGATCTCGGTGGTGCCCCGTGAAAAAAGTCGATGGCGTTAACGTGGGAATTCCAATCAACAAATTCCACGCGACTTTAAACGAGGTTTGCTCGTGCCCTCCAAGATGCGCTACTTCATGAACCAGCGAACCAACGCGATACAACCAGAATACGGCAAACAGATATCCAACCAACTGCCAGATCGAAAATGGTTCGGCCAGTAAGAACACGGTCGCCGACGCATAAGCGATCACGCCACTAACGATCATGTCTCGCCAATAAATTAGCGGCTTAACTTTGTGGAAATCTTGATCAGCTTCCTTAAGTTTCGCGCGCGCAACGCGCACCCAGTCCGTGGGTAGAGGAGCAGAAGACATCAAGGTTCCTAAGGTGGAGGCAGAGAAGACGAGGCCAATTTGTCGCCCATCGAGACGAGTTTGTCAAACCACGTTGAAAAGATTGCCATATTCAATCGTTAAAATCCCACGTTTCGTGCGTTTTTTCCCTTGCGTGCTCCACGAAGGTCGACGAAGCAATATAAAACATTTCATCGACGTGCTGAGAAGCTTTTAAGGCTGGACCAAGTTTGTGATTGTGATTCACTCCAAGAAAGCCATGACTGCGGCGACGCGGTACGGTATCACGACCCAAGAGGTGTTTCCAAACGCGTCAGTGTACGCTTCGACCACGTCAGCGAAGCGGCCACATCTCCAATGAAACAATCAATCGCGCCGACAAAGATGCGGCATAACCGTTGCTTCCTGCTGTGGTTGTAGCGCTGATTTATGAGACGGCATCAACACATTCAAATTGACTTTTTATAATTCGAAGACGATAATGGACAGGTGAATACCTTTCACATCACGAATCTGAAACGAATTTCTCTTTAAGCAAATGAGACAGAAATGAAGATTTTGGCCGCGGCAATTGTAGCATTCTGTGTACTTACCGTTACGCCAGCGCCGGTAGCTGCCCAATTCGAGCGGATTGAGCAAGTGCGCTTGGATCGCCCCGAAACCGTGCCATTCGCACCATTTAGAAGTGTGGCCTTTGATGGTGAGGAGTATTGGGTTGGCAGATCCGATCGCAGTGTTCTCCGGTATGACGCCGACTTCAACCTACTTGAGGAATTTGATATTCCATTTAATTTTGGAAACCTTAGATCAGTCGATGTCGACCGGGCAAACGGAAACCTGTTGGTGTTGATCAATTCAAATAGAGTCTTTACCGAGTTCACGCCTGATTTGAACGTGGTGCAGACGTACGACACCATTCAAGAGGACTTATCGGCAACGGCTGGTGTGGTTCTTGATCCGGTTACCAATACCACTTGGGCGGCTGGCGTTTTCACTGGATTGGTCACTCAGTATTCAAGAGAAGGCCAGGTCCTGTCCAGTTTTCAAACTCAGGATTTCGACTTCTTTAACACGATGGCGATCGATTGGGTGAATGGAACCGTCCTGTTGTTCGATCCGCTTCCCGACAGGCTTGTCGAATACACGTTTGATGGTGAATTCGTTGGGACGCCCTTCCAAACCGTAATCGACGCCGAGAATAATTTTTTTCGTCTCCAAACCGATTTAAACGCCTTTACAGAGGGGATTTACTACGACAGTGAAACAGCCCGCCTGTACGCAATCGACACTGGTGGGAACCTGGCGATCTGGGAAGATCTGTCGCGCCTGCCCGTGTTGCTGGGCGACGTCAATCGCGATGGTATGGTTAACTCCTTAGATATTGCACCATTCATCGGGGTTCTGACCGCTTTAGGAGATCAAGCCGAAGCGGATTGCAACGAGGATGGCATCGTTAACTTCTTGGATATTGCAGCATTCATCGGAATCTTAACCGATAATAGTTAGTGAGTCTTCTCGACGCGAATGTCAGTTTTCCATTGCTAAACGCTGCGGCAGTTGAAGCCGAATTTTGCCGCCGGAGCTCAAACGCTTCTTTCAAGAAGCCCGTTTGAGCCCGGCTGGCTGGGATCCTCATCAGTAGCACCGAGACTTATGGTGTGCCTGCTCACTCGCCCTTCTTTAACTCAAAATTCTCCGCTGGCTTCCAATCGGGAATGCCCTTTTCTTTCAACTGCTTTTGATAACG
>CAZKTR010000274.1:0-4926 GCA_964555525.1 uncultured Pirellulaceae bacterium | reverse complement strand
CCACCTTCTGGCGAAGGTAGCTACGCTTAAGGCATCACTCTTCCCGATCGTGACGACCGTATCGCTCTGCCAGTCGATGAGGATCGGCGCCGAACAGGTAGGCGGTCGATAGAAACCAGTTCTTCACTGTTTGTCGAATCGGTCCGGCTTCTTGCCAGCGTCGAGCATCTACATGAGTTGGACCGGCCAGCAACTGCGGCCCCGAAGAGCTTTTGTTTTTTCTTCGCATTGCTTTTACCTTTTGACTAAAGGCCAAGTCTTCCATCAATACGATCGCGCGAAATCCACCGGCTGAATCGTACAGTGACTTGGACACAAACATAGCCTGATCACCGTACACCAAACCTCGCCATCGAACTCGCCAAGCGTTTCCCCGCTCTATCCAACGGAACATCCAACCGGCGTGTTCAATTTGCTGTTGAAACCCACCAAACAATTGCTTGTGATCACCGGCTAGCGATCTGATTTGTTGAATCGCGTTTTCGACAAGCCAGTTATCCGCATGCAAAAACAACAACACATCACCGGTGGCTTCCAATGCGCCGGCATGCAACTGAATCCCTCGCCCCGCCGCAGACTGCACCACTCGGCATCGCGTCTGTTGACAGATCTCTACCGTCGTGTCACTACTTCCACCGTCGACGACAATCACTTCATCCGCGCCTGCCTTCCAAGCAAGATCAACAGACCTTGCAATGGCAAGCGCCTCATTGATGACAGGAATAACAACCGAAACTTTCATACGTTACTAACGGCAGCCTACTGGAGCGTCAACAAAAAACACGTTTGATCTATCATAGATCAAACGTGCTCATAATGCTTGGCTTGTTGTGAGTTGACTTACTGCTTTTGCTGATTGATGTCTTTTACTTTGGTAAGTTTAGCCATCCGCAACTGTTCTGACTGAGCCACAAAGGCTTCGACGGTTGGAGCGTTCTTATAACCGGCCATTCTGCGTCGAATCCACTTACCGTCACGTTTTTCAAACATCAGTAACTGAGGCACGCCCTTACCTTCGGTTAGCTGCATGGCGATTTCGTTTTCAGCATCGAAATCAACCGTTGCCCAGTGGCAATTCTTAAATGCATCTTTTCTCATCAACTCAGGAATCGTGGTGTTCTTCATAACCTGACATGGCGGGCACCATGTTGCAGTTACGAGCACAAGCAACGGTTTGTCGCCAGCTTGGGCACGTTGGAAAGCAGTGGTATAGTCGACGGGGGTTTGCCCGAAAGCCGAGGTAGCTGTGATCATAATAAATGAAAACACAGCCAAAAGGGTTGGGGGGAGTCTCATAAAAATTTTTCCTTCGTCCATGACGGGAGTGCGACGCTTGGTTCTTCTTAGCGTGGCACCGTGATTTGCTTGGCGTAAATGTGATATCGTCGATGCCAGCACCTTTCCGTTGCTCCGTTGCGAAATGCTGGGCAACATTTGCAATTGGCGATCATGTTTTCCGAACCATCCGAATAGCCGGACTCTAGCGCAGACAACCAAACACCGAATAACCGGAACATCTGGGTAAAATTAAAAAGTAACCCCGCTAACGACCTGTGTTTTACCAACAGATAATCATGGGCTTGGTATATTAAAATTGCTATAATCCATCTGTTTCAACAGCGGTTGGCAGTGCACACCCCACCGTGCAAAACACTGACTTGCTCTTTAATGTTCTTTATTTAACTTTTCTCCTGATTGATTCGCACCCGTTATGAAGCTTCGAGTTGGTTTGGTCGGGCTAGGCGACCAATGGAAATCACGGCACCGCCCCGCGTTGATGGCGCTGGCGGACCGATTCGAGGTACGAGCGGTTTGCTGTGAGGTCGCTGAGCGGTCGCGGCAGGTTGCAGAAGAGTTCGGTGCGATTGCGTTGGACGGGTTTCGGGCGATGATGGAACGCGACGACATCGACGCAGTATTAGTGCTGTCTCCCGATTGGTACGGACCGCTGCCGATCTTAGCGGCCTGCGAAGCTGGCAAGGGCGTTTACAGTTCAGCTTCGTTGGATATCTCCGAACATCAGGCAGCCGACATTCGTCGCCGCATTGAAGCCTCCGGCGTCGCTTTCATGGCCGAACTTCCTCGCCGACACGCCGCGGCAACGATCCGGCTAAAAGAACTAATCGCCACTCGACTTGGCCCGCCGCGATTGCTGTTCTGTCACGAGCGAATGCCGATGGAAGGCCAATCAAATTCACTCCGCCGCGGCGACTATTGCCCGCTGGCGATGCGTCACTTAATGGAACTAGCCGACTGGTGTCGTTATTTGGTCAACGATGATCCGTCATCCGTGATCAGTGCGATCCACGAACAACACGACGAACACACTGATCTGTTTTATCAAATGGTCAGTCTGGAATTCCCCACACTAAAAGTCGACGCCGACCATCCGATGGCAGGGTGCAAACCACAAGCCCAGTTGAGTGTCGGGCATTACATTCCCGAGCGTTGGACGGACGCACTTTCATTCAAACGTCCCGCTTCAGTGCAACTCTGCTGCGAGCGCGGCATGGCGTTTATCGATTTGCCGTCGAACTTGGTTTGGTTTGATGACGCAGGACAGCACACTGAGTCGCTTGACACCGAACGAGCCGTTGGCGAACAAATGCTCGATCGTTTTTACCGCGCCGTCACGAGCTTAATTCGAAAAACTACTGACCCACTGGATGCTTATCGAGCGATGAAGATCGTTTCGAGTGCAAATGAGTCTGCCAAAACTGGGCAGCGAATCCAGATCGATTACCATTCAGATTAAGTTCGATTTGTTTTACAATCAGTCTGTTTCAGAACGTCCCTCATACAAACTTACTATTCGAAAGAAACCAATGACTCCCGTTGAAAAAGTTGCGTTATTACGTGCGGCTTGCTGCGTCGCCGGTATCGACAAAGAAATCTCAGCCCCTGAAGAAGCGGTCATTCGCCGACTTGCAGCCGAAGTGGGCGTTGGCAAGGCGTCGCTACAAGCGATGATGGATCGAGCGACGTCGGATCAAGAGTTCTACAAAGAACAATTCAAAGCCTTCAAAAGCGAACCGCAAGAAACCATGGCCGGCCTGTTGGAGGTCGCGATCGCCGACGGTCAGATCAACGACGAAGAAGTCGCCGTGCTGGGTGAACTGGCCGGTCGACTGGATGTACCGGCGGAGGTCTTTCAAGAATTGGTCCAACGAGTCAAATCGTTGTAAGTGACGACCAATCCTATGAACCAACAAACATACACGGTCAAAAAAATCGCGGCCGCTGACACGCTTTCGATTCGGCAGCGAGTCCTGCGTCCGAACTGGTCTGTCGAACAATGCCAGTTTGAAGGTGACCAAAACGAAACCACGTTTCACGTAGGAGCGTTCAAAGACGGCGCACTGATCGGCATCGCGACGATGATGCGAGATATTTCCGCCGAGTTAGCGACCATCTGTACGGATCAATATCGGTTGCGAGGAATGGCGGTTCTTCCTGAATACCGTGACCAAGGAGTCGGCCGTTCCATTTTGGATGAGTGCCTCCAAGAAGTTCGCCAGCGTGAATGCAAGCTGTTTTGGTGCAACGCTAGAATAAAGGCAGCGCGGTTTTATACGGCGGCTGGTTTTTCCAAAACATCCGAGACCACGTTTGATATCCCCGGCGCCGGACTGCACTTTTTAATGTTCAAACAGCTTTAGGTTTCCGCTCAATCGCATAGGCCAACGGATTGCTGATCCAATAGCAAGCCTGACGTGGTGGATGAGACTACAAATCCTTGCCCAGATACTGAGCTTCAGGACTAGTAACCTCTTACACTAGGTGTTTGCTAACGTAACGTGACCCAAATTAACAGCCCGCTAAGCTCGATGCCAGGAAAATGATTCATTCACCTCAGTAGGGTTTTCGTTGCCATGAAAATTAAATTTCGAATTCGCACAATCCTGCTTATGACTTTAGCGCTAGGAATCGCCTTAGCTTGTTTGCGTTGGGTTCAGCAGGAACGACTAAAACATGCCGACGCTCTACAAGCGAAGTTTGCTGAAATGGGAGTTCACAACGGCTTTGTACCAAACGTTTTTCCCTTTCAAGCAGAAAAGAAAGATCCAACATTAAAAGAACAACTTTTTGGCAATACGAAGAACGTCTTTTCAGAACCTTGCTTTGATGCAATTGACATCGCTCCTAAAGATGCAGACTTTTTTATTAGTTCAAATACAACTCAATCAATCTGGGAGGTCTCATTTGTCCAAACCAGAATCTCACCAGAAGCACGCTGCTTTCTCAGCAATTGGAAATCATTGGAGCGAGTGTTTTTCTGCGACGTGACAATTCCAAAATCTTGGGCGAAAGAAATCGCCGAAAATCGCAATCTTAAAGAACTGATTTTTATCGGACAATCTAGCGGGTTTTCTATTACCGAACTGAAACAATTGGGTCATCTAAATTGGTTAGCACTCGATAAAAACTTACTGGATCCGCAGGCTAAAGAGGCACTTATCAAAGCGCTACCTGACACTGACATTAGTTTCCACCCAGGCGCCAGGCAGTAATCCACATCATGCCTTTTATTGGGCGTTTATGACTTTCGCCAAAAAAACACTTAGCGTCCCAAACAACTCCGATACAGCTGCATCCATTTTTGCGTTTGCTGCCGAGCGTCGAATCGCTTTTGAATTTGCTTGACCGCAGCTGTACCAAACTTCTTTGCGCCGCCGCTCAAACTGATCGCAATCTTATCGGCCAACGCGTCGGAATCTGCGACCGGACATAACCAACCGGTTTTTCCATCAATCACGTACTCCGGCAAACCGCAGGCATCAAAGGCAATGACCGGTGTGCCACATGCCATCGCTTCGAGTCCCACCTGAGGCTGATTGTCTTCGACCGAAGGCACAACGACCACATCCGCTGCCGAGTACGCTTGGCAAAGTCGTTCGGCCGAATCGAGGAAACCCAACGAGTTCA
>CAZKTR010000273.1:0-4949 GCA_964555525.1 uncultured Pirellulaceae bacterium | reverse complement strand
GATTTAAAGCTATGGAGTACGTTGGTCCACTATTTCGGTTCACCTGACATTCAGGAGTCAGAAAAAGGGTGTCAGGTACCGCAAATGCAATCTAGGTAAGTTTCATTGGCCTGCCGATTGGCCGGAGAGTCGATTCTAGCCCGCACCTTGCGACGGTTTTTTTGACCCATTTTTCAGTGCCGAAGGGAACCCCTCGCTGTACACTTCGCGCTAACGCTTGGCGTTCAGCCTCAGTCAGCGCTTGATTGACCCGCTGGACCCATTTGGGCAGTCGGCTTATCGGCCACGAGGATAACTTGATCGGCGCATCGCCGCCAAGCCAATTCCACAGGCTGCCCCAGCGGTAGTCTTCGGCTCGCTTGACCAAATTGGCTCGCAGAGCATTCCTTTCTACATATCGGCAGACGGTATGGAAGTGATCATCGCTCTGCACCGGAAAACTCTTGTAGCGGCCTTGGTACACATGACCGTAACCGGTGGTTCCATGGTGAGCGTGATAGCGCTGGGTGTGCGTTAGTGTTACCCATTGAAAAAACTCCGACATCGCTCCGTCGACTCTTGGTGAAACCACCATGTGCCAGTGATTGGGCATCCACTGATACGAATACAAATCAACCTGTGAGCGTTCAAGAGCCTCGGCAATCACTCGCTCAAAAGCCTCATAGTCTCCGTCTTTAAAGAAGATCGGATTTCGAGCGTTGCCGCGATTGAGCGCGTGGTAAATCACGCCAGCTTCATCAGATCGAGGGGCACGGCCCATGTTTGGCTCCTAGAAATGTCGCCTACCAATGGAAAAAGCGTACCAAATCTTCCATGCCAACCAATAAGCAAACTGCCTATTCCCTAGAAACGGTACCTGACACCTTTTCTTCACCCACGCGAAAGGTGTTGTAACCGCGGTTGATTGACTGAAAAGTAGCAGCGTCCTCGCCGTCAGTTACTATCGCTCTATCAGGTTCGGCAGTCATCTAATGCTCCACCACGACCTTGCCGATGGCCTTTCTACTTTCCAAACGGGCGTGGGCGTCGCCGATTTCTTCTAGCGAGAACGTGGTCCCGTCTAAAACCGGATGCAAGTCACCTGCCTCTGCAATTTTCGAGACAGCTCGCAGGATCTCCGCATGCTGTTCTCGCTTGTGGTTGTGCAGCATCGGGATCAGCATGAACACGACGTGCAAGGACAAGCCCTTGAAGTGAGCCGTCGTCAAATCCAGTTCGCACATTGAAACCGTTGTCGCGACTTGGCCGTTGAGTGCAGCGGCTTCGAAAGAATTCGTCATATTCGCTCCGCCGACTGAGTCGAAAACGACATCAAACCCGGCTCCGTCAGTATGTTTGGCAACGTAGTCTTCGACGGATTCTGTCTTGTAGTTGATTGGCGTCGCGCCAAGCTGCTCGATCAACGCCAGTTGCTTTTCGCCGCCGCCGGTTGAATAGACTTCAGCACCAAAATGCTTCGCAAGTTGCAGGGCAACGTGACCAACGCCGCCTGAACCACCATGAACCAATACCTTTTGACCTTGCTTGACTCCCGCCCGAGTCAAACCTTCGTAAGCTGTGATCGCAACGAGCGGCAATGCAGCGGCTTCGCACATTGAGAGGCTCTTTGGCTTGAGGGCTACCAAGTCGCAGTCGGCGACGATGTACTCGGCAAGCGTGCCGGGCAAGTCGGCCAGTCCACCGGCACAGCCGTAGACTTCATCGCCGACTGAAAATTCTTCCGTGCCGGCGCCCACGGCTTCAACAGTTCCAGCGAAGTCCATTCCCAGAATGGCAGGAGTATCCGGAGACAGCGGCAAGTCCTTGCCCATTTTTCGAATCATCGTATCGACTGTGTTGACGCTCGACGCGGCAATCTTGACCAGCAAGTGATCGGCTTTGACGGCAGGTTTGTCAACGTCCGTGACTTCAAAAACGGCGTCCTCGCCGTAAGAAGTAATTTTCATCGCTTTCATAATCTCTTTCCTTCTCTGTTTAAAATTCTCTCGTTTGAACATGCACCAAGGCAGGCTGCTTGTTCATCACAGGTTGTTTCGTCGTTGGCTACTCGTCGTCGATGAATACTTTCTTCACGTGAAGCGTATCCAAATACTCACGAATCGCGGTGATGCGACCGTCAGAGACGATCACCATGAAGTGATAGAAGTTGTTGTAAACCGTTCCATTCGTTTTCACCGCATACGATTCGATCTCGACAGCAACGCGATCGCCTTCTGCAGTCCAGCCAGTTTGGCGTCAACTTCATTCCTTCAGGGAAGGCTGCCTTGACGTTCTCAATCAGTCCGCCAATCACTTGCCGATCCATCTCGCCCGACATCGGCAATCCACCTTCTCGGCCCATCGCTCGCCAAACGACTGCCGCGTCAACTAAGTCGAGAGCCCCGGCAACATCCGCCGCCGAGAACCGCTCGAAAAACTGACCGACGATTTGCTTATTTTTTTCAGTCGTCATTTTTGATTTCCTGAACGCCTTCGACCAAACCGTTCCAATTTCGTTGGTTCTCCATGTCGAGTTGCATCTTTTTCTCATCGGCGATGGTGAAACGCTTGATGGCCGGGGTTTTGCTGGTCGCTTGATACAGCCAATAAGCCTCCGCTTTGAGTGCTTCGTCGATTGGTTTGTCGATCGACTCATAAACGGTCTGCTTGCAGGCGTTGATTGACTCGGCAGGGAAAGTCGCAATCCGTTTGGCCAATGCATCGACGTAAGGGCCGATTTCATCTGCTTCAAACGCTTTGTTGATTGTGCCGTAAGCTTCCGCTTCGTCCGCTGAAAAATCGCGAGCACTCAAGATGATTTCTAACGCACGGCCAAGACCGACCTGCCGAGCCATCCGCGAAGCACCGCCGCCGCAGGGCAAAATCCCCATGCCGACTTCCATTTGCATGAACTTGAATTTGCCTCGGACCGCGAATCGCATGTCACAGGCAAGTGCAAACTCGTGCCCGCCACCGCGAGCGAAACCTTCCAGCTTAGCGATAGTCGCTTGAGGCAATTTGCTGACACGTTCCAGCACCGACTGCAAATCCAGCAGCTTTGCTTCTTCGCGGGAAACGGCTTCGGTTGACATGTCTTTCAGCAAGTTCGTGTCATAGTGGCAGACCCAGATTTCAGGGTGAGCCGATTGGAACACAACGACCTTGACGTCGCGGTCTCGCTCCAGCCGCAAACAAAGCGTGTTCAAGTCCGCCAGCATCTCCGGTCCTTGCAAGTTCACCGGCGGGAAGTCGATGGTAATAGTAAGAACTCCATCACTCAGTTTTGCGGTAAATGTTTTGTATCCTTCGTAGGCCATCGTTCTCTCCATTCGGTTCGGTTTAAAATTAGATTTCTACATTTGCACGTTGTGTACCGTGGGCAACTGATCTGGAATCTGAGATTCGGGTTCGTCATTCATTTCACGCAAATCAATCTCGATCGCACGAGCGATGGTCGAAATAGGAACGTCATTCGCAGACCCTTCAAACGGGTTCTCACCGGTGATTCCAATTCGTTGCATCGTGTGAAAGACCCAAGCCACGATCACGATCGTCGGCACAGCAAGCCACGTGAAATAGTCGCTAGTGAGCGGGTGACTCGCTTCCAAGGATTGAGCAATTTTGGCAAACTCAGGGATCACTCCCAGCGGAAGCAGCAGAATGAAGAGTCGAACCAAATCGTGGCCAACGGTCGAATACTGCCGCGGATAGGGAAAGTTTTTGATGCGTTCCGATTTGCCTTGAAGTTCAAACAGCTCTTTCAACTGATCTTCAAGTTTCAAAAACGAGAAGCTCCACAGGAACCCGTCGTCTTTTAGCTGGCGAATATGATTAGACTGCAACGCAAGAATTGCAGCGGCTTTGTTTGTTTTTGTCAGCACCCGCCGATGCTCATCTTCATCAAGCAACGACGTCAGATCCTCGCTCAGCGTGACATCTCGCTCGGGAATGCAGACTTTCTCGTACCACTCCTTGCCGGATCGTTGGTCAGCAAAGACTTCCCACGATTTCCGGGCTCGCATTGCATGCCGCAAAGCCGTTAGCCAAGCCAAATGCCGATGAATGAGGCGAGTTCGCTCGTCGGCCAGTCGCTCTTCTGTTGCAGGACTGGTGGCATACTCATTGGTGACGAAGTCTCGCGTCACCATCGCCCAAGTTCGAGAGTTGTTGACAATCCCGCCCCAGACTTTTCGTGCTTCCCATGCTCTTCCGTACGCAGCGTTGTTTTGAAAGCCAATCAGGAAGGCAACCGCAGTACCGATCAACGCTAACAGTGCCCAAGGAATATGAAGCCAGTGTAAGCCAACGAGTTCATACAGGCAGGTCGCAACGATCGCAATCACAAAAAACACGAGCGTCTCGTGACGCGTCCAAATCAAAACTTCCTTCATCGAGTATTTGTAATTTGTGTACATGCTTGGTTAAAAATTCGCTTGGGAAACTTTCTACTGCCGAATCCTTTCAAGTGCTGATAATATAGGTATCAATACAACCTGCAAGAACGCACAGAAAGGGCACATAGGCACAAAATGGTAGCCAAGAAGAAAACGAGGCATGAGCACTACAAGCAACCGGGCTGCCCAGTTGAGGCAACATTGGAACTGATCGGCGGCAAGTGGAAGGGTATCGTCCTTTACCATTTGCTTGATGGCAAAATCCGCTTCAGTGACTTGCGACGCAAGATAGATTGCGTGACGCAAAGGATGCTAACCAAGTCGCTTCGAGAGCTCGAAGCCGACGGATTGGTGATTCGCACCGTCCACGCTGAAGTACCGCCGCGTGTCGAGTACGAACTTACAAAAGAAGGTAAGTCGCTAAAGTCAATTTTGAATTCGCTCAAAAAATGGGGCGAAAACCAAGCCGTAAAACTGCTTGCCGAACGGACGAACTAACGTTCATTTCTCTACAGAGGGGCAGAAAAGGGGACGCAGCTCGAATGGCACTGTCGTTGATTTTCAAGCGTTTTTGAT
>CAZKTR010000272.1:0-5034 GCA_964555525.1 uncultured Pirellulaceae bacterium | reverse complement strand
CGTTCCACTGGATGTGGTTGAGCTGGTCGTCGTTGAGTTCAAAGAAAACTCGATTCTCAGCAGTCCATTTGGCTCCTGGCTTACCCGCAATTTCAAAATACAACCAGACTTGCTTGGCGTCTGCCTCGTGTCCGAACCACTTCATTTTCGGGGGCTTGGCTGGAGGATCGTCTTTGGCGGTGACCGTCGCAGTGTTGATTGGTGTCGGCGGTGCAACCACGGAGTTTCGAGTTATTGTGGTGGTAGTGTTTGCTGCTCTATCATCAACCCGTTCGTTCGCAGGTGTGTTCTGCTCTTTCTTTGGTTTTTCAGTTTGCTCGTCTGTGGAATGGATGGTGAAATGCTTTCCGATGTACACCTCCATCAGTCGATCGATGTTGGCTTCTTTCTCCAAGTCAATCGGGCGACCGGTTTGCCGAGCCAGCGCTTTTTCAAGATCCGCTGGCCATAAACAAAGCGCTATCTCAAACTTTTGTGATTTCGCATTCCAGTTAACCTCCGCCAAAGAAACATGATAGGGGTGTGGAGGTTCCGCACCGATCGCGTTATTGGCGGTAACGCCAATCATGATCACAGCGAGCGTCAGTAGTAAGATGATCTGGTTTTTCATGTCAGTGCGTAATGTTGTGTTGGTTAAGAAAGTTCTTCAAAGCTCAAAGTCTAAGTATCTAACTCACTGATCTCATCAACCAGTGGCTCAGCAGGTGTGCTGTCTTTTGCTTTGGGTTGCTTCTTTTTCTTTTTCTTTTTGCGTTTTTGCTTGTTCTTGGTTTTTGCTTCAGGAGAGGCTGAAGTGTCTGGAGTTTCCATCGATGACTCGGACTCTTGCTTGAGGCGTTCGGCTTCAGCTTTCGCTTCGGCTTTTGCTTTTTTTCTTTCCTTTTTCTTTCTTGCCGCTTCGGCCTTAGCTTTGGCTTTGGCTTCCTTTTCGGCCCGCTCCATTTCTCTTTGTTGTTTTTTAGCTTCCTCGCGACGTTGCCTTTGCTGTTCTAGCATTTGTTGTCGTTCAAGCTCTTCTTGCATTGGGTTCGGGCGACTGTAGTTGCGATCCCGATAGACGTCGAAACGAGACCGAGTAATCTGTGGCGGGTAGCTATTATTAGATAACTCGACATCAGCGGTTTCTAAAAACGGGTCAAGCGTAATCGACTTGATCGTTTTTTCGGTGATGATCATTTTGGAGACAGCTTTATTATTTTTACGCCAGATTTCCGCTGGGAAGCGGAAAACTTTGTTGGTGCCGTCTTCGAAGTTTGCTTGAACGATCAGTGGCATTACTAATCCACCAACGTTTTCAAAGTCGATGAGGTAAAAATTTTGCTTCGTGTTCAGGATTGCGCGTTCTTCTTCGGTCAGCATCTGAAGGTACCGTTTAAAGTACTCGCGTTCGCCTGGCTCCATTTGACCGGGGTCGTAGGAGTTATAAAAATCCTTTAACGAAGGAAAGCGATCGGTGCGAAGCGTTAGTTCTTTGTTGCGTTCGGCGCTGACGGATTCGGGCTCAGCCTCCATCGCTGCTTTGCGGGATTTTTCTTCTGCTTTGGGGTCGCGATCGCGGACAGTCATCAACTTAACACCCGTGACGCCTAAGTCCACGTGGTCGTTCGAGTAGAACCAACCTCGCCAGAACCAATCTAAATCGACGCCCGAAGCGTCTTCCATGGTTCTGAAGAAGTCGGCTGGCATTGGGCGTTTGAATTTCCAGCGAGTGGCATATTCTTTGAACGCAAAATCAAAGAGCTCTCGGCCAAGGATCGTTTCGCGTAAAATATTTAGCGCGGTGGCTGGTTTTGAATAGGCGTTGGGGCCAAATTGCAAAATCGACTCGCTGTTGGTCATGATCGGCACTTGGTTTCTGCTCTGCATGTAACCAACGATGTCGCGGGGTTCACCTCGACGCGATGGGTAATTTTCTTCCCACTCTTGTTCCGATAGGTACTGTAAGAATGTGTTGAGTCCCTCGTCCATCCAAGTCCACTGTCGTTCGTCGGAGTTTACGATCATTGGGAAGTAGTTGTGGCCAACTTCGTGGATGATGACGCTGATCAAACCGTATTTGGTTGCAGCGCTGTAAGTACCGTCTGCTTCGGGACGAGGCCCGTTGAAGCAGATCATTGGGTATTCCATCCCGTGTACCGGCCCGTTGACACTGATCGCAACCGGGTACGGGTAGTCGAATGTGTACCGCGAGTAGGTTTCCAGCGTATGAACGATCGCGTGGGTTGAGTACTTGCTCCACAATGGTTCGGCTTCATTGGGATAGAACGACATTGCCATCACGGGAAAGTCACCCATGTTGTGTTGGAGAGCATCCCAGATGAACTTTCGTGACGAAGCCCAAGCGAAGTCGCGAACTTGGTCGGCTTTGAAGATCCAAGTCTTGGTGCCTGTCGGTTTGCTGTTTTCGTTTTCCTTGGCTTCTTCGGGGGTCACGATGAAGACAGGCTCTTCGGCAGTTTTGGCTTCTTCGAGACGCTCGATTTGTGTTTGGGTGAGGACTTGGTCTGGATTTAACAAGACGCCACTGGAAGAAACGATGTGGTCATCGGGGACAGTGATTTGTACGACGTAATCGCCCATTTCGAGCGTGAACTCACCACGACCAAGAAATTGTTTATGCTGCCAACCCGTGGTGTCAGTGTAGGCGCACAGTCGCGGAAACCATTGCGCCATCTCGTACAGGTAGTTGCCGTCTTCTTCAAAGAATTCAAATCCGCTACGACCGCCGAAAATACGGTTGTCGTTGATCTTGTAGTTCCAGTCGACGTCGAATTTAAAAGTCTGCCCTGGTTCCAACGGTGCCGGCAAATCAACACGCATCATCGTTTTGACGATCGTGTGCTTAAGTGACTTACCGGTTTTAGAGTCAGCGACTTTGGTGATTTTAAAGCTGCCATCAAAAACACGTTTGGCCAGCATCGCTTTTGCTCTTTCGAAACTCATCGCCTCAAGAGCTTGATCTGGAGTAGCGGTTTTAGATTCCGCGTTAGGAGCATGCAGGTTGGCGTCGAGTTGTAGCCACAGGTACTTGAGTTTGTCGTTGCTGTTGTTGGCGTAGGTGATTTTTTCCTTGCCAAAGAGTTCTTGCGTTTCATCGTCCAAGCGAATGTCGATTTCGTAATCGACTTGCTGTTGCCAATAGCCTTTGCCGGGGGCTCCTGAGGCTACACGAGCAGCGTTGGGCGTCGGCAGGATTTCTTCCAGTTGTCGGAATTTGTCAGCTTGTTTGAACTTGTCCGGATGAGCGGTCGTTTGCGCGCTGACAGGATTCGAAAAATAAACCGCCATAGACAAAGCGGTGATCGTTAAAATCAAAGGAAGACGCATGGTGTTTTTCTAAGGATATCTATCGAGGAAAGGACTGAGTTAGTCCGCGCTGTTAAGTTTAGTTGCCAAATTATTTCGTGCCCGCAATAAAAGCAATTCTTCGTCGACTGAATTGGCAAATTGCTTGGTTTTAGCGAATATCAACGTTGGCCGGTTCACGAATTCGATTCAGAAGCCAGCCGTTGTTCAGCGTTACAAGAACAGCGGTGCCGCGGATTCTCGTAGACCTCTGGAGTCTTGGTAGCTACTGCAGATGCCAGTTGGAATCGAGCGAGCAAGTTTGGCTAGGTTTTCTGCTTCAAAACGTCGGTGATCCAAATCGCGAATGAAAACCGCTTTGACTCGACCTGGATATTGTTTGCAAATTTTTCGGTAGATCTTGGGGTCTTTTTCTCCCGAATCGCCAATCAACACGAAATCACGTTCGGGCAATGCCTGTAACAGATTGCGAATTGCAATTACTTTGCCGTTGCGTCGAAGTACTAGTTTTCGCAGTAATTGGTCTCGCAAGCGAAAGTTTCGCAAGTGCATGGACCCGTTAGGAAATCCATCTTCATCACTAAAGGATTTTAAAGCTTCTAGTAATTGCCATGGACTTGAAGAAACGTAATGGAATGCCGCCCCTCGCCCAGCCCAATCACTATACAGATCGGCCATCCCTTCGATTGCACGGAACTTGCGCAAAAAAGTATTCGCTAACAGTTCTTTTCGGTCACCTACTTGTGAGTCTTTGATCGTATCGTCGATGTCTGAAACGATGCTCAGCCCGCGACGGGGATACAGCAGGATTTTGCCAATCGCAAAAACTTGATTGCCAGTCTCTGACACCAATGAAAAGTCGGCAACGTCTACTTTGCCTTGGTTGACAACTTCGCTTGACAGCAGTTCTCGTGGCACGTAGACGGCGTCCGAAAAGCTCCCGTTTCGACGAGTGCGTTTGCGAATCGGAAATAGTTGGTTGCCGATTTTGATCGCCAACGCAAGCTTGGGGCAAGCCGTCGCCATGAACTGGTTGATGCGACTTTCAAAAGTCGGTGTTTGTAATTGCTCATTTGTCACGCCCATGACGTTCCGCAACATCCGGATCATCATCCGCTGACGACGATTAAGCTCGCCAGGTGGATGCCAAGCGAATCCAGAAACCGTGACACGCCACGATCCACCGTCTGCCATGGGGTAACCAATGGCAGGGTAGACAGACATTTTTGTAGGCGAGGGATTCACGAAATGCGATTTTGTTACGGGGCTGGGACGATGCCAAAAGTCGGGCGGTTATTCTAGCGGTATTTGCTCTAAGTTTGTATTCGCTTTTTGATCTCAAATTGCCGCGAATTAGGGGAATCCTAGGACAAAATGGCTTATTTGTTGATTTCTCGTCGGCAAACTGAGGGCCGAAAGGTTAGTTTACATTCGATTCGTAGCTTGACCGGGAAAATTGGTTAACTTCTTGTCGGGGCTTGTTGGGGGAAGAGTTGCCGCAGTGTGCTTACGAGGTAGGGACATGCTTTCAGGCTGAACGTTTTCAAGCAGGTGCCAGCACTAATTCACGATCACTTGATCCGTTGCCGTTGTCGCCAAGGGCGTTTCATCTGATCGGACTCGCACTTCCATGGTTGCTGGCCCGGGGATCGATCCGGCAGTGGTTTCGGCCGAGAAATTGATCGTCTGACCAGGCTCCATTCGTCCGATCCGCTGCACAATCGTAGG
>CAZKTR010000271.1:0-5040 GCA_964555525.1 uncultured Pirellulaceae bacterium | reverse complement strand
AGCTTCAAGGTGGGAATAGGCTCTGGAGTTACAGGCGTAACGGCAGATTCGACCGTAGTCCCAGACTGAGCGGATGCGAAACTGGGTAAGATCAACAGCGAAAAGGTTAGGCACTTCGCAACAACGTTTCGAAGGTTCATTTGAGAAAGACTGATCATTGCTTTTTCTTTGGTGGAAAAGTTTGCGTTGAGCTTAAATGATATCGAATTTATTGGAGTTAACGAAACGTTATTTTTCGCTGGTTGGTAGTTTTTTTGGATGATAATCCACATTCGGCCGCTTTCTTAGAACTTTAGCTGACACGATGTAATCGTCTGGCATGTCACCTTTCTTCGAATTAACACGTTCAACGCTAGAATCTTTGTTCATCCGACCGTTCACTTTCAATATATCGACGACATCCATTCCCGAGATAACTCGACCGAACACGGTTTCTTCGTAATCTTTGCTGGCAAACGGGTTGGGAGCAGTATAGATACTGAATTCTGCCGCACCCACGGTGTAACCTTTAGGGATTGTTGCGATCGTGCCACGAAAAATATGCCGAGCATTATCTGCTTTGGCCTCGCTGGCGATCTCATAGTCTGTCGGAGGACGGCCATCCTTAAAATAGAGGCCTGTCTGAGATCGAAAGTTCCGCAACACTTGGTGGAAAAAAGCGCCCTCGTAGAACCCCGATTCTACCAAGTGAATAAAGTTGCCAACAGTATCAGGTGCTTCGTTTTCAAATAACTCGATAACGATTGGGCCTTTTGAAGTCGTAAATTCAACACGCGGCAAATCGTCTGCCTTGGCCTCGGCTTCGCGAATCACTTTCTCTTTTTCCCATCGCTCGCCAAATCCTTCTAGCGTCGCGTACAACCATTTTTCTTCACGCGGCAATTCAGCGATCAGCTTCGTTTTCTCTTGAACCAAACGAGCGGCGATTTGGTAGTCGTTTGTGTAAACCGCCACGCGAGCAGCACTCACCCAAACCTGTTCATCATCTGGACGAAACTTCAACATTTTTTTCATCACACGATTGGCAATTCCGATCCGCCCCTCATCGCCAGAACTCAACGCCATTCGAAAAGCCAACACGGTCTGATCTTCGGTGGGCTGTTGGGCTTTTAGATAGATTTCCAACGAGAGCTCTTTGATCTTTTGGTAAATCGCGTGAGCATCTGTCGCATTCTGACGCCACGTTTTTCCGTAGCCGTAAGAATCATTTTTCGAAGCGTGCTCATATCGGGCCCTAGCAGCCCACATGGCTTTAAGCGACTTTCGAAACTCAGGTAATAATTGTTCCAGTTCAGCGTTCAACTGATCCAACGACATCGCTTCCAATTCGCCAATTGGATACTCCAAGGCCACGTTCTTGGGGGGTGGATCCGGTTTCTCATCCTGCTGCATAATTTGCGCCCAACTGGTGCCCACGCCAATTACCAACGCGAAACATACAGCCAAACTAGCTAATTTGATGGTCGAAAATGAAAACGTCATGAGCTGATTCAAACAGTGGGGATACAATTATGGTTGACTACTAATAACATAGAGTATAACGAACATTCAAATATTTGAACCGAAACAGCGCCAACTACTCGCCTACAACAAGTAAAGACTCATACGACAAAACTTTATGACTCGAAATAAACGCGGCAAACACCTGAAAAACTGGAATTCCAACCAAGCCCAAGCCCCGCAAGGTAAGCTCCGAATCATCGGCGGAACCTTCCGTGGCCGAATCATCGACTACTCGGGCGATCCAGTCACGCGACCCATGAAAGACAATATTCGTGAGGCGTTATTCAATTTGGTCGGCGGCTGGGTCAAAGAAAAAGCAGTCTTTGATCTTTTCGCTGGTACCGGAGCGATCGGCCTAGAAGCCATCAGTCGCGGTGCCACGGCCGCCACGATGATCGAACGCCACTTTCCAACGGTCAAAATCATCGAACAAAACATTCAAACGCTCGACGTCTCCCAGTCGGCACAGGTTCATGCTTCTGATACGTTCTTTTGGGTACGAAAGTTCATCAAAGAACCCGCGAATCACCCCTCCACGCCGTGGATGGTCTTTTGCTGCCCACCTTACGATTTCTTTGTCGACCGCACCGAAGAACTCATGACGATGCTCGAGAGCCTAATCGCTCTAGCACCGGCGGAGAGCATTTTCGTCGTAGAATCCGATCGCCGGTTCGAACAGGCCCAATTGCCATTGGCCGACGAGTGGGTGATCCGTGAATATTCCCCCGCAGTGATCGCAACTCTAAAGCGATAACTGTAGCCAAATCCAATAATTGAGTCCAATTTTCCAAAGTAAAAATCCAAAGGCGTTGAGAAACCCATCTTCCTGACGCTTGGTCGGCAAAGTCACCGCAAGCCATGCTGTCGCGAAATTGCTTGCAAAGCAAGCGATGCCTTCGAAAACTCACAAGCGATTCAATTTGTATCGAATCAGCTGCCAACTAACTCCGATAAGAACAGAGTACCCATCGTTCGCCCCGGAGAAGCTCGTTGAAAACCTTCACTCAACGATCGACGAAAGATTTACCAACTGCCCGACTGCTGATTGCTAGCATCATCGGGCTGGCCATTGTCGTTTCAACCTTCTCAACCGCATCGGCGGCTCCACAAACCGAGTCCAAGCCATGGGTTTCGACCAAGCTGTTGACTCAAACTCTCAACCAGCTTGCCAATCAACCACCCACCGCCGACTGGGCCACTCAAACGACGCAACTCCTTGACGCTGCCACCGCTGGCGACCTAACTCCGCAACAACGAACCGCCCAGCTCATGCGACTGGACCAACAGCAGCTTAAACTCGACCAGTTGCACCAACGCATTTCGCAATCCTTATTGCCTGAAAATAACCGTCAGCAGGTTTGGACTCAACTTCAACAGTTCCAATATCAACTCGGCCGCCGTATCGCCACTTGGTCTGTACTTGCCAGCTTAGGTGATGTCGATAGTGACCAACCCGCGCCGACTCAACAACTCATCAATCTTCAATTGCAGGGCGTTCCGGCAGAATGGTCAAACTACCTCGAACTCGACGATCTCCGTGAAGCCTTCGCAACCCAAGACGACGAAAAAGCGAAACGTTCGGCCGCTCGCCAAACTCTAGCACGCATTTACTCGCCGGTACTCCAAGCAACCCAAGCCGACTACCTTAAAACACTTTTCTCCGCGGGCGACATTCAACTGTTGAAATCTCACGCTAGCCGCAAAGTGGATCCGTCCAATCTTGCCAATCGCTTGGAGTTGTACGAATCCCGGCCTAGTTCTCGCAGCGGCCACCTGCTAAACGACGTTCTACAAGACCTGCTTTGGTCAGATGACCCCGCCTACCAGCAGGCCGCCGAAGTAATTCAAAGTCACTACCGCAATGCGAATTTCCGCATGACGATTTCGCAAGCCTTCATGAATCGCTTGCTCCCTCAACTGCCAACCATCGCCGAACCAGTTTCTGAGACAATCAAAGGCGCCAAAGTATCCGGTCGCAGTCAAGTTAGTAACGAGCTGAAAGTTGCTCTAATCCCAGACGAACACCAATTGAATTTCGAAATTCAAACCAACGGCCACGTTCAGTCAGACACGGTTGCAAAGACGAAGGCTTTTCGCATCATGAGCCAAGGTCAGGCGAACTTTCAGGTTTATAAAAAAATCACCGTTAGCGCCAACGGTATCGATGCGAGCGAGCGAGCTTACTCGACTTCAAACGGCAAGCAATTATTGGTCGGCATTCAATCAAAGGTGGACAAGGTGCCAATTTTTGGCAGCATTGTTCGTCGCGCCGCTGCGAGAAAGGTTCGCGAACAATCGCCCGAATCCAACCAGCTGTTCCGTCGTAAAATATCTCAAGCAGCCGAAGCGCGAGTCGAAGAAGAAGTCGCCAAGGGCATTCAAACCGTCCGTCAATCGGCCAACAAAAACTTGTTGGAGCCATTGATCGCTTTGGATTTGGAACCGACTCCAATGCAACTGGCAACCACCGAATCAGACATCGTGATCCAGTATCGTCTGGCTGGCCGCGATCAAATGTCCGCCAATACGGCTCGACCAGCAAGTAACAGCCAATCGATGATCGCATTCCAATTGCATCAATCTTTGATCAATAACATCATCGCTCGCCTTGGTTTGAAGGGAGAGTCTTTCAACAGCCAAGAACTGGCCGACCATCTGCAAAATGTGCTTGGAGTCACCCGCAAAGCGCAACCCGAAGGCGAACAAAAAGAGGCTCAATTTAAATTCGCAGCCCACGACCCGATCCGCATCGACTTTGAAGACAACCGAGTCAAAATCGTCATTAACTTGGATTCATTGCAGGTTAGCGGCAAAGCCAAACCGATGCGTCACCTGTCGATTACCGCCGCCTATGCGATTCAAGCCGACGGTATGCAAGTACAATTAATTCAAGACAACACGGGGACGCGAGTCACCAGTCGCGGCAAACGACTTCGCATCGGTGACCGTGCCGTGGTTAGTACCGTCATGAAAATGTTGTTCGAATCTACCTATTCGATCGACGCGTTACCAGAACAGTTTCGGGATCGTCCACAAGCTCAATCGCTAATGATTTCTCGCTTGGTGATCCACAACGGTTGGTTGGGAGTTGAAATGGACGACTTGCTGACTGCCGAAGCCGGACCGCAATTCAATGAAAAACCGGAGACGCGTATCGGCGACAACTTGCGTCGCTTCTTAGACAGACGGTAGAGAAAAGGTGGCGACAGTTGCCTCCGGCCTGTCTTACGCGCCCTCGATTCAGAATTCGGTTTCTCTACCTGAACTCTGGCGAGCCCAGCTAAGTAGCCGATGTCGCCAGACTTCGGGCGAACTGCCAAGGCCTCCTGAACTCTGGCGAGCCCAGCTACGACGGCAGACTTCACGACTGAGTTTTTCAGTGCGGCGTATTTTTGGCCGGCGCTGACGCCGTCGCCTCCGGCTCGTCGTTAAACTGCAAAAGACCGGCTGGAAGCACTGTCGCAAACTTGCGCTTCGCTATTTGGTACCAGCGCACAAAAAAGGACCGCCGAAGCGGTCCAGGGTTTTCTCAGTTTT
>CAZKTR010000270.1:2439-5057 GCA_964555525.1 uncultured Pirellulaceae bacterium | reverse complement strand
CGATTCCTACCGAGCAAGTCGAACGAATCCTGATGGAAGTTGTTCAGCAGATCTATCTGCATGAGTCCGGCGAGATCGACAGTGATTCGATCGGACAGATGGTGATGCAGAAGCTGATCGAGTTAGACGATGTGGCGTACATTCGATTTGCAAGTGTCTACCGGCAGTTCCGAGACATTCATGATTTCGTTCAAGAAGTCAAGCCGATTTTGGACCGCAACCAAATTGAGACTCGCAAGAAAAATTCGAGCTTGTAGAAAGTGCTTTTGTAGGGCGGCCTGTAAGTCGTTCTCACTAGCGTCGGGCATTAACAGAATACTAGCAACCCGCCGGCCAAAATCTGACGCAACGCCCGACGCTAGCGCGTTCGGCTCACTGCCATCTGAGGGCTGATTACTATTTCATTGACGACAATAAAGATCGCCAGTCCTAATAAGAACCAAGCAAACCATCTTTTAAGTTTGTCGTTGTCAAATTTCTGGACGACCCAACTTCCGAGCAACCCGCCGATAGTCATCACGATGGCGTAGCCGAGCAAAAAATCCCATTCGATCGGAATCGCTAGTTTGTAGAGTCGCGGAACATCGCCTGCCAAAAATCCAACGAACGACTTTAAGGAGACGATCGCCAAGCTCGTTCCCACGACCGTCTTCATCTCGATGCCGAACAAGACCACGAGCAGCGGCACGATCAGCACTCCTCCTCCAGCGCCCGAAAACGCGGGCCCCATTCCAATCAATAGGCCAAAAAACAGCAGCAACCCGTAGTAGGCGGCCGGCCGCTCTTTCTCCCAGTGGGCTTTGGTGCGAATGTTTTGACCGATCAAACCAGTAATCGTCGAAAATGAAAGTACCAATAGCGTAGCAACGATCAGCAACACGAGAGTCTTTTTAGATAGTTGATAGGTGCCGATCTGACAAACCACGTCAGGCACTAAATCAATTAGCCATGCCCTGACGATTAACATCCCGAGCGATACCGGTACTCCCAGTGCCAAAACGGTCCGCCAGTTGACTTGTTTTTGCTTGATCCTTGGTATTAAACCGATCAGAGCAGTGATTCCAACGAGGATCGAAATGTAAGCCGTCGACAGCCCAATCGGACGGGGCGTCTGAGCCATATAAATGATCGCAACGACCAGCAAGGAACCACCACCACCGAACATTCCGATGACGGCTCCGACGAGAAGTGCAACGAGGTAGGCGAGAAACAACATTCTTATTGGGCCGGCTCGGGGGCGACAGCACTGGTTCTTTAAATAGCAGTTGGAGGTGTCCGAAGAGTCTAATCGGACTTTTCGAGCTTGGTAGGCCTGATGCTCAAATTCCTCTTAAGCAACTGTATGTTCACACCCATAAGCCGTTGCGGTCGCATGGGTTGCGGCGAGTTTTAGGCGTGAGGGCTCTTCAGTGCCGCCAAAGGAAACCTGTCACCAACCAGTCTGTTAAATTGGTTGAGCCGCGTCAAGGCGAGCCATTGGTCCTTGAAAACGATGTCTGCGTTACCCTAAGGTCTCTTGAAAAAGCCTAGCGATAGCGTTAGAAGCGTTTCGTGTTGACTGGGAGATGTGGAGCAAGCGTTTTCTCTTCCGCTGCGGAGACGCCCGTGTGAAAACCCGAGTCGAGCTTGCTATTTGGTTTTGCAAACATCAAATGGGTACAGTGCACCCGTCGCTCGGCAAAGGCCGCTTCGCAATAACAGAGATAGAAATGCCAACGCCGAATAAATGCTTCGTCATAGCCCAAGCCTCGAATCGCATCCAGTCGCTCAAGAAACTTCTCTCGCCAACAAAGCATGGTGCGTTCGTAGTGAGGCGTGATGTCCACCTGATGAATCATCCGCATCCGAGAGACTCGGCCGATCGATTTCGATAACGCGGATATCGACGGCAAGCTGCCGCCAGGGAAGATATACTTACCAATGAAATCGACGTTGCGAATATGATAGTCGTAATTTTGCTCGCCAATCGTGATCGCTTGCAACAGCATTGCTCCATCGTCTTGTAATAACTCGTTGCACTTGGTGAAGTATTGGTCGTAATACTGGTGGCCGACTGCTTCAATCATCTCGATTGAAACAAGTTTGTCGTACTTGCCGTCGAGTTCTCGATAGTCCTTTAGCAAAACAGTAACTAGATCTTCCAATCCTGCTTCAGTGACTCGCTTGCAGGCCACGTCAAACTGCTGTTGCGATATCGTCGTCGTGGTAACTCGGCAACCGTACTTTGAAGCCATGTGCACCGCCATCGCTCCCCAGCCCGTTCCGATCTCTAGTACATAGTCAAGCGAACTAAGTTGAAGCTTTTGGCAGATCGTATCCATCTTTCGGACCGACGCCGATAGCATCGATTCCTCTACCGAAGCCGTTGGTGACAGGTCTTGGAAAACGCCAGAGCTGTAGTTGAGTGTTGGATCGAGGAACAAACGATAGAAATCGTTGCCCAGGTCATAGTGTTCGTGAATGTTTTTTCGACTGTTAACAAGTGAATTGTGGCGCAATGCGTGCTGGCAGTAGTGGATTGCCGTTTTGAGCCTCGCCCAACCTTTTTCCAATTTCGTAAAGTGATCCAAATTGCGAATCATGATCCGAATCAAGCTCGTTAAGTCATCGGTGGACCA
>CAZKTR010000270.1:0-2339 GCA_964555525.1 uncultured Pirellulaceae bacterium | reverse complement strand
ACGGCTTCGATTTTGTCACCTGTCAAACTGTAACAATAAAAGAAGCTAACCGGATTCATCGTGTATCCCAAATAAGACAACTGCGTTAGCAAACGAATTGGGCCAATCGATTTTTTAATGCCATTGGAATGCAACGCCGCGCTTACCCGGTCTCGTAGATTTTTGGAGCCAGTAAATTGCTTCAAGTGGTCTTGGGCTTTAAAACGGCAGAGCGTCCATCGTTTGGCCGACCAGAATGGCTGCCAGCGAAACACCGTGTCGATCTCGTCGAGGTCCAGCAGTAACATAAAGAATCGAAAATCGAACTGATGGACCTTGGGTTGATTACGCCGATGGCGAACGGTCCCTTCATAGATGGCACTAGCTCGCATTTGAGGCCTCTTGCAATTGTTTTACAACGGCCAGTGCGCTGCGAACGCCGTCTTCATGGAAACCGTTTGCCCAGTAAGCCCCGCAATATGACGTATTGTTGGGACCCAGCAGTTCGGCGTGCCTCGCTTGCATGGACTTTCGATTCACGCTGAAGGTCGGATGAGCGTATTCGATCGTGCGAATGATCTTACTGGGCGCGATACGTCCTGTATCGTTCAGCGTTACACAATAAGTATCGTCTGTCTGCAGCGACTGCAGCATGTTCATATTGTAGGTTAGTGTAGCGGAGTCGTGTTTTTGTTTTGGGTTGTAATAGTTCCAGCACGACCATGCTCGACGAGTTCTTGGCAGGACCGATGCGTCGGTGTGAAGGATCGCTTGGTTCTTTTGGTAGGGAAACGCTGACAACAGTTCGCGTTCGGTCGCAGTCGCCGCTTGACCCAGTATCTTTAATGCTTGGTCACTATGGCAAGCAAAAATTACGTGATCGAAAACTTGGGCTTCGCAATCGGCAGGCTTGACGAAAACTTGCGAGTCTTCTCGTACGACCGACTCGATCGGCGACGACAACTTGATGCGATCGTTCCAATCGCGAGTTAACGGTGCAACGTATTGATTCGAACCGCCTTTAACGACGTACCATTGAGGTCGATCTCGAATGCCCAACAGGCCATGATTTTTATAAAACTCAGCAATGAATTGGATCGGGAAATCGCGAAACGTTTCAAAAGATGACGACCAAATCGCTGCGCCCATTGGCAAAAAGTATTGCTCGACGAACTGTTGCGAATAGTTACCACGTTTAAAGAAATCACCAACCGATTCTTGTGGCTGATCCGATTCGAGCAAGCGTTCGGCGTCTTTTTTGAAGCGAACAAAGTCCATCAACAAGCGATAGAACCACGGGCTTAAGATGTTTTTTCGTTGAGCAAAAATGCCATTCAGACCGGTACCGGAATACTCGAGACCCGTTTGGTCGCAACTGACACTGAAGGTCATTCGCGTTTCTTGAAATGGTACCGACAGTTTATTTAATAGTGCGATAAAGTTGGGATAGGTTCGATCGTTGAAAACAATGAAACCTGTATCTACCGCGACGTCGCCGTTGTCGGTTGGAATATTGATCGTGTTTGTATGACCCCCGACATAGTCGTTGGCTTCGAACAGAGTGACATCGAACTGCTCGTGCAAACGATAGCCAACTGTAAGCCCCGAGATACCACCACCAATGATTGCAATGCGCATTTAGGTTTCGTTTTTACTTGTTTCAATTTGACACTGTCGACAATCGATCCCGCTTCGTTTCATTCGAGCAGATGCGTGCTGAAAACGAAAGTATGCAAACATGCGATATGCGATGTCCAACGACTGTTTCAAAATTGGCAGTCGCGAAACCGACACCAGCCAGCCAAAACCGATTCGGCTGTAGATTTCTCGAAAGACCTCTACACCGGTTACAAAGGTACCATCAGCATAGCGGCCATGAATTTCCTTCATCATCTCGACGACATCTTTTTCCGCTAAGGCTTGATACTCCGCCGTTGAGATGTCAGTCAACCTTAGCCGTCCGAGCTTATCCTTACGACGCACCATATCAATCTCTCGCTTACATAGCGGGCATTGGCCATCGAAAAACACTTCAAAAATTTCAGTGTCGTCTTTCGTCATTGGTGGTGCTTACCTATACCATGAATGAAAAAAATCTAAAAATCGTTCAAAACCTGTTAACCGAGTGTTTTCAGCGAGGTTAACAGTTATGTAGAAGGTAAGAGAGAAAATTGGTTTACTCGATTGCCTTAACATGTACTTAATAATTTCCGCGTGAATTTAAGCTGATGTTTGATAGTAACCAACATTCAAGTTCCGCAAATCCTCCGTTTAAGGAAGGCCCAAAAAAGGCAAAGAAGAAAAGCGTCGCCGAACCGCTATATTCGCCTAAAAAAGTGGCGGCTGCCATCGGAGTGAGT
>CAZKTR010000269.1:0-5091 GCA_964555525.1 uncultured Pirellulaceae bacterium | reverse complement strand
CAATGAATCTTAGAGAAGATGCTGAAACTTTGTTTTTGAATCGAATGACGTCGTAGACGTTGTACAATCCAAATGCTTTCGCGGCGACCGATAGCCAGCCAGAAATTTTGGCAGGCGGCTGACTGAACTTTGTCACGATGGACAATAAGAACAGTGCCCCAAGAATGAGGCATGCCAAATGTAGAATGATACTGCCGAGTTTCGATTGCAATTTAGAAACCTTTGTGGGTTGCTAATAACGAGTTTAACGACACGCCCAGAGGCGTCGGCGAGTCGTGTTCGTTGAAAAACACGGTCGCCTGTCGGATCGCCGTTAAACTGTTGGCTTGCGCCGCCAACCACTTTGAACTACATCAGCCAAGATCCGATTCGTCCGACGTCCATCGAGATCACGAAGACCATCAAGCACAGGACAAAGGCCAATCCGCCGTAGGTCAAAATCAGCTGAACCCGCTCGTTGACTGGCCGGCGGAAGATTCCTTCGTAGGCTAGGAACATCATGTGCCCGCCGTCCAAGACAGGAATCGGCAGGAAGTTCACGATCGCCAAGTTGGCACTCAAAAATGTCAAGAACAACAATAGCCGCGAGGTGCTGGCTGCTGCTTCGCTGGTCGCGACGACCGCGATTGTGCCTGGTCCGCCGAGGTTCGTTGGTGAAATCTTGCCTTGGATCAGTGTCTTGAGTGTTTTGCCGACTCGTTTTAAGTCGTCAACGACTTTGTAGGCGCCGTTAGCAAATGCGTCCGACCAATTGTCTGATTCATAATGCTTCTCGTAGTACTCTAAGCTGATCCCGCGGGTATGACGGAAGAACTCGTCCGACGCTACGGAGGCCATTGTTAAAACTTTTGTTTTTCCGCCACGATCAACGGTGACCTCAAGCTTTGTACCAGCTTTTAGGCTCTGTAAAACAGATTCGTAGACTTCTGCCCAAGACGTGTTGTCATCAACGAACTTAACCAGCGGTTTCAGGTCTTCGTACAGTTCATTCGATTTTTGTTCTTCGTCAAGCAAGTACTTAATGGAGACCAGTGTGTCATTGGCGAGCATGCCTGCCTTATCCGCTGGTGAGTCCGGTGTAACGGTGTCAATGGTCAGTGAAGTTGCGATCGCAATGCCCAACGAATCGATAGCGATCGGTTTGTTAGGGCCGAGCGTGGAAGCCAACTTGGGCAATTCTGGTTGGATCGAAATGTCTATTAGCTTGTCGTCTCGTTCGACTTGGAGCGTGATCGTTTGGCTGTTTTTGGCTTTTGAGAACATGCGGTTGTCCAGCGTTAGCAAGTCGCCAGGGTGAGCCCCATCGATTTGCTTGATCAGGTCGCCTTCTTTAAGGCCGGCCGTGGTTGCTGGTGAATCGAGTTTAATGACCGCGATGGGCCCCCAAGTTGTTGCGAACCCAACAACTTTTTCGGGGTTCACGCCAACAGTGGTTGTGATTGTCTCTGTTTTGGCATCATCTCCTTTGCCGGTGGTGCGTTCGACGGTGAATACTGCATCGATGCTTGCATCACGGAACAAGGCTTGTCGTAAGTCCACTTCTGTTTTGATGGGGGTACCGTTGATGTCGACGATCAGGTCACCCGCCTCTAAAGCTGGAACCGCGGCTGCCGCAGGCGCACCTTCGAGTGTTCCCGGCGCACCGATTTTCGGTATGAGCGAACGTTGGACGCCAACGAGTGCGATGTCCATGTTTTCGCGTTGGAATCCTTTTTCAGGAGTCACGTCAATTGAAACAGTTTCGTCAGTGCCCGGGCGTTTGAATTCAATTGGAATCGTCGAGACATCAGAATTTAGGATGACGTTTTCGGCGAAGTGCAAATAGGTAAAGTACCCTTCAACCTTCTTACCTGCGATCGAAGTGACCTCGGCGCCTGCCATGTCATGCTTCCAGGCGGGGCCGCCACCAACGACGGTGCCCAGTACAGGCGGTTGGTAATCGACGCCGTTACGGAAAGCGATTGCGGCGAACAAGATGGCAAACAGTAAGTTGAAAATCACACCGGCGCTGATGATCATCATGCGTTGGATCACGGACTTGGCCAGGAAGCTGCGGGGATCAAGTTTGGATTGATCGACCATCCCTGACGCCAAAATTGCGGACTCGGCCGATTCACCTTCGGCGAGGGATTCTTTGATTTGATCTTCGCTGTGACCGGGGTTGTCGTCTTGGCCCAGCATTTTGACGTAACCGCCCAACGGGATTGCGCCGATGCCGTACTCAGTTTCGCCCCATTTAAATGAGATTAGTTTGGCGGGGATGATGGTTTGGCCGAATAAGCGAATCGGCACGTCGAAGCCGACGTAGAACTTATCGCATTTGACGCCACACATTTTGGCTACCAAAAAGTGGCCAAGTTCGTGCACGAAAATTACCGCGCCCAAGCCGAAGACGACTTTTAAGATGGCGACGTAGCTTCCGGGGTCGGACCAAAAATTGCCCGCGGCGAATAGGGTCAAGCAGTAATCCACTTGGAAATCTCCAGCCTTGCCCAGCGGTCGGCTTCAAGGATATCAGCCAACTCCGGGAAAGGGTCAAAGTAATGTTGTTCGAGGACTTCACGACAAGCAACAACGATGTCGTTGAATCCAATTTTTTGATTTAAAAATGCATCTACAGCCGCCTCGTTGGCAGCATTTAAAACTGCTCCCGAGGTGCCGCCCATGTTGATGACTTCGAATCCAAGCTCGATCGCTGGGAAACGCTTCAAGTCAGGCGGCAAAAAGGTCAGCTCCCACGGTTGGGTCAAATCTAGCCGCGGGCAGGGTCCTTCAACGCGTTCAGGATACGAGAAAGCGTACTGAATCGGCAACATCATGTCCGGTGGACTGAGCTGAGCGATCGAGGAACCGTCGCAATATTCTACAAGCGAATGGACAATCGATTGAGGGTGAATCGTGACCGCGAGTTGGTTTGCGGACAAATTAAATAGCCACTTGGCCTCGATTAGCTCCAGGGCCTTATTCATCATGGTGGCCGAATCGATCGAGATTTTCTTGCCCATTTCCCATGTCGGGTGGGCCAATGCTTGCTCGACCGTGACTTTTTCCATTGCTTGGTGGGTGAATTCACGGAACGGTCCGCCGCTGGCGGTCAGGATCACCCGTGAAACTTCGTTCGGCTGGCCACTTTTGAGGGCTTGGAAAATCGCACTATGTTCGCTGTCGACTGGCAAAATCTCGGCCCCCGTCTCGGCGGCCAGTTTGGTCAGCAAGTGGCCAGCGACAACCATCGATTCTTTGTTGGCCAAGGCGACTCGTTTTCCAGCCGCTACTGCGGCAAAGGTGCTATGTAACCCGGCGATACCTACGATCGCGGCCAAAACCGTGTCGACTTGCGGCAAAGTAGCGATCGTTTCGAGGGCTTCATTGCCGATCAAAAACTCGGTTCCATCTATATTAGGTAACTGTCCGCCTGCGGCGATGAAGCGGTCAACCGCCACTGGATCCGTGGCGACGACATAGGCCGGTTGGAGTTGAGTGGCTTGTTCGACCAATGCGGCAACGTTCTGGTGTCCGGAGATTGCCGCTAGCTGCAGACCGTCGATCGCTTGGATGACTTTGATGGCGCTTTTGCCAATACTGCCGGTGGAGCCCAAGACTGCGATGTGTTTTGTTTCGTTCATGCAGAAGAGGGTTTGGTGGTTTGAGCGAGCGGCAATGGTTGGCGAATTAGCATGTTGCGAAAATGCATCGCGGTGTAGTTTGGCAATCGCTATGTTGATTTTTTTCAACCGCAGACGAACAATGCAACGATCTACGACGGTCGGCATCTGGATTTTGGTTAATATTTTAAATTTGGCCGATAATCGCTGGAACCGTCAAAATGGCACAATTGATCGGGAGCGTATCGTAGACGCTCTAACAAAGTGCGCCGATTCGAGTTGCCCGGATATATTGCTTGCAGGCGGAATTTTTCCGGTTTTCATCCGGTTGAGAGTGTTCAATTGGGCGATTTGGCGGGTAGTTACTTATCGGGAAGCCGTGAAGCTGACGTTTTCAGGGCAACTAAAACCGTCCGACCCTGTGGCGGAAAATTGGCTAAACGATACCTTAAACAAACTTTGGAATAGCTTTTGCTTCACCAAGCACGAGCGGCGTGCCGTGGTTTGGCGTTGGCATGGTTTTGATGGACAGGACCTTGTGATCGCCAAAATGACCCGTTGGCATTGCCCAGAGATGATTTCCTAAATTGAAATTCGACGGAATAATTGATGACCGAAAAAAATAACCGCAAGCCCGACTCTTCTCAGGCTCCCCAAAACAATCGATCCTCAGCATGGGTCGTATTTATTATTTTGATGGTCCTGTCGTTGGTCGTCTTTATCTTATTGAGTAATTCTTCGGGCACGGCCAAGATTACTTATCCCAACCTCATTAAGCTTCTGGAAACCAACCAGTTTGATGAAGACGATCAATTCACTGGCTCCGATGAGGCTTCGATCGTAAGCGTTGAATCAAAAGTCAAGAAGACTTGGATAGACTACAAGCAACCGACCGATATCGAGGTCGATGACCGGAGCGTTTACGGAACGATTTTGTCACGGAAGCGAGTTGAAGGCGGGCAGGCAGAAAAGTTCGAAAAAACAAAATTTGTAACTTCTAAGCCCGTTGCCGATGAGACAACCAATAAACAGCTCAACGAATTGCTGGAAGCGGGTAACCATGATTACCGGTATTCTGAAGGCCCGAGTTTTTTGGCGACTTACGGGATGCTGTTGTTGCCGTTGTTTTTGATCGCAGGCTTGTTTCTGTTTATGATGCGTCGCTTGGGCGGTGCCGGTGGTCCGATGCAGTTTGGTCGAAGTCGTGGACGCTTGATGGCTGACGATGATTTGGGCGTGATGTTTAGTGATGTTGCCGGAATCGATGAAGCTGTTGAAGAAGTCAAAGAGGTCGTCGACTTTTTACAGCATCCAGAAAAATATCAAAAACTTGGTGGCAAGATTCCTCGCGGCGTGCTACTGGTGGGTCCTCCAGGAACCGGAAAGACCTTGTTGGCAAAGGCGATCGCTGGTGAGGCCGGCGTGCCGTTTTACAGTTTGTCTGGTAGTGACTTTGTGGAAATGTTCGTTGGTGTGGGTGCCGCAC
>CAZKTR010000268.1:0-5098 GCA_964555525.1 uncultured Pirellulaceae bacterium | reverse complement strand
ACTGAGTGTGATGAACGCCGTTGCGGTAGAGCCTTAAACTGGCGCCGGCCGAGCGGACTTCATAGAAATTGCCGTCGATGGTTTCTGACCAGATCAGCATATACTTTTGTGGGGACAAGAGAGCGTAACAAAACGGTCGCGAAATTAGAGCGAATCGAAGCCGTTTCACAAGGTGTGAAGTTCGTGAGACTGCCCACCACCCGCTTGTTTGGTTGTATGTCAAATCAAGTAATCCAAAATGGTCCCTGTTTGTTCTAAATTGATTTACGACCGGCGGTATTTGCCGATTTAAGCTTCATTCTGTGAAACGTCACTTAGCTGGTTTTGACACGCTTCCGTTGTCGTCACTTTCGGCTTCCTGCACAGCCGAACCCTCAGCGTTGTTTGGCAATGCGGAGATCTTCTGCGTAAACATCACGTTGGTCCTGCAAAAAGCAGTAACACGGTCATCGACCATAACGGAATCATTCTGTTCCTTGCTAATTGCTGGTTTTCAGCACTTCGATCTCTATCGCCGGGCTGGTGGCCAAGCCTGTACGTTCAGTTTCCGGCAGTGTGCTCAATCTAGTTCGCACGCTGTGCTTGCCTGGTTTGAGCACCAACGGTTTGTTGTCAGACTTGCGTAACCACCTCTCGTCCAATTGGAGGTCGTGGAATTGGCGGCCCTTGTAGGCATTCCAGTCTCCGACGACTTTCAAACCAACCTTGCGATCGTAGTCGTACCATTCCCCGTCAACTTCTACCTCGATTACAGGTGGTAGTTCTTGGAAGGACGCCGAACTTCCGCTGCCCTTTTGACCATCAATCATGATAACCTGAGGAAGACCTTCGGGCCATATTGTACGATTGGCACGAATTGCGATTGCAAGCTTGTCAACTTCTACACCCCAAACAGGTTTCTCGCCAACCGGTGGCCACGGTCCGGGCGGCGACTCAATCGCTTTCTGAGCGTCGCGAGCGACCCAAAGTTTTAGGATGCGCAACGTTTCCTTGTTCTTGGCAATCTCTGCTGGTGTACCGTCGCGGTTCAAATCTCCAATCCAAGGAATTGCTAATGCTCCCACGCAAGATAGCTGATCCCAGACCAGCGTGCGGTTGTAACGGCTTCGAACCTTTGGGTTATCAAAGTCCATCGCACTGAGAATAGCGGGAGCCGCTCTGTCCTTACAGTAGATCCTCATCAAGCGTGGAGCGTCCCCATTGCTATTGGTATTCTTGCGAGATTTGAGAACCGGAACGAGCCACTCGGGTTCCATGGGCTGACGCAATTTTTCGACGAGATGGCGGACCACATATTCGCGAAATTCCATGTCAGGGCTTAGTTTATGTTTGCTCAGCGCGTCGATGGCTTTCGGACCACCGATGGAAACCAAGGCGTTGACTGCGGCTTGGCGCACATCCCTATCTTCGACATCAAGCGTTCCTGCGATCTTTTCGACTAACTCGCTCGATTCGGTATTGCCAATTCCTTCGAGCACGGCGATTGCCAAGTGGCCAGTGTTGCGTTGGAGTTCATCGAGCAGTTTCAGAACTGCCTTATCGTTGCCGATGGCACCCAACGCTTTTGCGGCCGCTTGTTGTACTGCGAGCTCCCCGTCATCAAATGCCGCAACGACTGCGTCTGTCGCTTGATCGTCTTTAAAGCTCCCGAGTGATCGAACCGCTTCGACTTGGATGTCGAGGTCTGCATCTCCACAGAATTTGATTAGCGCGTCGCGAGATTGAGCGACGGGAACCAGGCCGAGACCGTGTATCGCTGCGCGTCTGTGAGCTCGGTCGCCATTAGATGCCATTTCGATAAGGCCAGCGACAGCCTGTTGTTTGCCGAGCAAACAGATGGAATCCACCAGCTCGTAGAGCGGCGCTCCGCTAGTCGAGTTTGCCGATTTAAAATACTTGTCAAGTGCGGTAGAAACGTTGTCTTGGTTCGGAGGCAGAACTGTTAAAGTAAATTCGGATTGCACAATTTGTTCGAATTCGCGCGTGTCGTGGCTGCCGTTGCGCAAATCGAATTCGCATTTGACTTTATACGTTCCCGGGCCAGGAATTGTCCTGAAGTCATTGGCGTTGATGAGCCTCGACTGGATTCCGTGTGGGGCAATTTTATTGGTCCCCATCAGTCCACCAAAGTTGGGTACTAATCCGTTGGCGCCGACCTTCGGGTCTTTCAAGAGTTGGTCGGAATCCGTACGAATTTCTATCTTAAAGCGATCGTGACGGCCCGTGCCCCGGTAGTCACCTCCAAAGCTATATCCAAATGAAAGGTCGTTCGGATTGCGCACAACGAAACTAAACCGTGGGACAGTTCCATAAACAATCGTCGTTTGGTTGGGGACGAAACCAGCTAGGATCTTTGAGCCGTGAATCGAATACTCGACAAGCTTGTCGGTATACTCTTTGGGGGTGCTGATTCCGTGCGGGAGGATCTCGAGCGGCGCGGCGGTCGCTACAAAGGAATCGCGACCAGTGACATCCATGTGCTTTAGCGTGACCGGGTAACGGCCCGCTTGGATCACTGGCTCATCGCGGTTTGAATTGCGAGCGCCCATCAGAATGACCGGCATGCGAATTAATTTGCCGGCAGGTATTATCGGTACATGTGCATTCAAGTCTTTCTGTGAATTCGACAGCCGGAAGTTGGCGATGCGGTCCTGTGTTGCCAGTTTATGTGGCACGTCGTCAATCAGCACTTCAAAATTGCCGCGCCGCTGCCGCAGGCCGTGCAACTTGAGGAATTTGCGATCTGGGTCGAGCATCAGGGTGAGATGCCTGAGCGTTGTGTCTTGCTCAGTCAGGTTGCGAACTTCCAGTAGCAGACGCGGCTGTTCCCACTGCTGCCAAAATTCACGAACGGGAGTTAGGCGAGCTTGCAACCCGTTTGCGACTTCCCCCCAACCTTTGGTGTCATTTTTGTTGATCGAGTCGACAGGCGGCAGAAGTTTTCGCATTTTGGGTCTCGGTTGAATATGGATTGTCTTTGCCGACTGATTGGTCGCCTTTCCAGCGTGCATCGCTACTTTATTTGTGTCTTCCTCGATTGGGTTTCCGGCCGTTGCATCGCCCGGCCAAGATGTCACGCCTAACAAAATCGCGGTGAGCAACGCCACTAAGACAGCAATGCCGCTGCGACTTAGACGTACGTCTTCGTTAGATGCGCCCAGTAACCGACGGACTCGATTTCCTAGGCTCGATCTTGGTCCGATTAATGGTACGCCCGCTTGCAGTTCTGGCGTTTGGGAGAACTCGGCAACATCCAGCAACATCGTCGCGTAATCCGTGCGACAAACTCCCAAGTCGACTACCATATCGTCGCAACAGTGCTCGCGAACAATTCGTAATTGACGGGAGATCCACCACATACCAGGATTGAAAAACAAGATCGCTTCAACGGTTCGCTGTACTACGTTTACCAGATGATCCCAACGCTTAATGTGAGCCATTTCGTGAGCAATTATTGACTTCATTTGATCAACCGGTAAGGTGGTGATTAGGGCGGCAGGCAACAAGATGACTGGCTGTAACACGCCGACAACGGTAGGAACGACGACGCGTTGACAGGCGAGCACTAGTGGCGCGGTACGCATGCTGAGTTGCTTAGCCGCCTTGTCGATAACTTGAATGACTGTGTCGCTTTGAAGCGGGGTCGCTCGACTGCGAAGACTGCGGCCCGCATACAGACCAATGATCAGCCGGACCAGTAGCAAGGCTACGATACACGCATAGCTTCCGGAGACATAAGGGACGGCGTTTCGCCAAGTTTCGGTAGCCCATTCGCTAGTCGTTTGCGGTTCACGTGACACCAGCGGGTTGTTTGGGGGCGAGTCCTTCAGCGGAGAGACGGCTACTGGTGCGCCATTGGGCGGTAACGCGAGATTCTCTATCGGTGGTGAGACGGGGTCGACATCGAACGCTCTGTCTTGGCTGGGTAGCACAGCAACTGATCTTTCGCCTACGAATTTACCAGCTGACGTTAACGCGAACGTAATGAACGGACATGCGATTAATGCTGCCAAAGCAACGAGCCAGATGGAGTAGGTGAGAGTTGATGACCGCCGCCGTGATCTAACAAACGACGCGTTGAGTATTGTCGCCAGAATCGCGATCAACAGGCCCTGCCAAAGCGAATGTCCCAAAGTCAAAATTAGCCTGGCGCTCGTCTCTGAGTTCAACCATTCAACCATGTTCATCACTTCTTCCTCACCGTATTCAGTCAGTGTTTCAAGGCATTCGAGTTGCCATTTGGTTAACCACAAATGGCAGACTCACCGTGATATTAAGTGTCGCGCTCTCGGTCTTGAATCAGTTTCCGCAGTTGCTTCAGCTCCTCCGTACTCACCTCCGAGGACTCCAGCAAATTGACCATGGCAGCGGCTGCTGAACCTGAGAATAGACGTTTAACCATGTCGCTCATCATCTTCTTCTTGGTTGAATTTTCTTTTATGCGAGCGGAGTAGATGTAGCCGTTCCCCTGTTTTTTACGCCGCAGATATCCTTTGTCTTCCATGATTCCCATGATGGTCATCACTGACGTGTAAGCCAGATCGCGCGAGCGAGTTGCCAGCGTGTCTCGCACTTCGCGTCCAGAAAGCGATCCCTGTTGCCATAAGACCTTCAGGATCTCTAACTCCAGCTCCGTTGGATGTTTGGATGTCGGCCTCGCCATTTCTCTCTCTCACTTCAATGTGCACAAGTGGATACTCAAGTCTGTATTCGTATCTGCGTGCGAGCCTTGTGTGTCTACTAATTAATTAGATTCTATCGGGTGTGTTGTCGGCTGACAATTAGAATTACTAATAAATTAGTAGAAAAGAAGGAGCCTGCATTTTTACGGGAAAATAAAGGGACGCAGCCGGAATGGCATTAACATCTTCGTAAGTTTGGTTCGGGACAGTGTTTGCTTCAGGACGTTTCTTGGTTTAGTCTTGAAGGTGTATTCTTTCTGCCTCCTTTTTTGGGAAGAAGTTGTAGTTTCGTTTCTGGCATTAAGAGGGAGAAAAAGGTGTCAACGAATGGCAACACAAACTGCGATGAGTTCAGCGGAAAATCCGTCAGCGCTGATTCGCGCTTACTACTTATCTAACGAGGTGGCCCAAAAAAA
>CAZKTR010000267.1:0-5102 GCA_964555525.1 uncultured Pirellulaceae bacterium | reverse complement strand
TCCCATTGTTCCCGAGTAATATCAACTGCCATCTAACTGCCTTCAATGTAACTTATTTTTTGGTGCATTTGCTTTTCATATATGATAACGTCTTCCCTATCGGTTGATTACCCGAATCACAAAAAATCCGGATATTCCGTAGCGTTTTTTATGCTACAGGCGTCTCACGACTTTCCAGTGAGGCTAGAAGGGGATTGCGTGTTATAATGGGTTAGAATACGCGATGTCGTATTGATCTCAGGTTTGTCGGCAAACCTTTTTAAAGGTAGTTCTGGATTTTTTGCCGATTTGATTGACTTTTTACTGCTGCGGTCCGTGGCAAATTCTTAGGGAAAATAAGCACAACATGAAAAAGCGAGCTGAAACAGAGAAGTTTTTTTGGTTGAAGTTCCTCGTGATCGGTCTTGGGACCTTCGGCTATGGAGCGTATGCCGGTTGGGATGCTATTGTTACCGGGCCTCATCGGCTGGAAATGTCAGAAGTCTGGGAGCCAATTCTTAAGGACTCGTCCCTGTCTGAAGAAGAAAGAGATAACCAGTGGAAAGCAGCCGCAACCGAGCACGGATGGCCGACGAAGCGTCCCAAGAAGAAATACACGGTTAAGGACTCCAAGGAGTTCATCTGGTTCAATTATGGGCTGATGGGGGTATGTTGGTTGATTGCATTGCCGTGTTTGGCTTGGTGTTTGTTTACCAGAGGCTCTTGGATCGAGGCGACTGGCGATGGCTTGCGTAACTCAGCCGGTCAGCAGTTGACGTTGGACCAAATCACCAAGGTTGATAAAGCAAAATGGGATAAAAAAGGCATCGCAGTCTTGCATTACACCGGTGACCGAGGTGCCAGCACGTTTTTGATTGATGATTTGAAGTACGAACGCGCGGCCACGGACGAGATTATGGCGTGGATCGAAGAAAATATTGATACGGAGCTAGTCGTCAACGGTCGCTTGGAGTCTCAGATTGCCGAGGAGAAAGCCAAAGTAGCGGCGGAAAAAGCTGCTCGGGAGCAAGAGCAGGAAGATGCTTAGCTCTTTGTGAGGTGTTTTTGCCGGACTGTGTTTTGCTTAATCATTAAAGTTTACCGAAGCCATGCCGGTTATTTGACCGGCTAAGTTTCCCAATTTCTTTAGCAGTAGCCCTTTTATTTTCGGGAAAACGTCTGCTCAAACCGGCTATTGGCTTGTTTGATTCCGATAACGTAACCGAGGCCATTTATCGGCTTCATTGGTGCAATATTCAAATGCGCTATATCCGTGACCCAGTTTGTAATCGATTCACGGCAAGGCGTTATGCCGTTTTCAAGACAAAATCGTTGGAGTATTTTGATGATCAAAACCATCTCAACTGCCTTAGCAGCATTTGCTGTGGTCACTTTTGTTGGTTTTTCCAACCAAGCGACTGCCCAAGATTGCGCAAGTTGTGGCTCAGCCAGTAGTTTTTCATATCCTGCCGCTGCCAGTTCTTGCGGTCGTGGCGGCTGTTTAGGTCATCGCGGCCACGGCGGGCATGGCCACGGGGGGCGTATTCAAGAACTAAAAAATCAAGTTGCACACCAGTCTGCGATTAATGCCAAGGCGGCTGCTCGCAATGACGCTTGGCCCAAGCCTTTCAATTGTTATGACAAACGAAGTCTCTACGATGTTTGGCAGCCGATGCTTGCTGCTGGTAATGAAAGCCAGCAAGTTTTGGATCATAACTTCTTCACCTCAAGCCATGAGCTTAACCGCGTCGGTATCGATCGAGTTGCAGGAATTGCGTTGAACGGTCCGGCCAGCGATCGAGCTGTTTATGTCAGCCGTAGTGCTGATCAAGCAGTTGACCAAGCTCGTGTTGCTGCTATCCGCGATACGATTGCGACTTACTATAGTCATCGAGGTGTGGTTGACGTGCGTTTGTCCGACCGAGTGGCACCGACTGTCGCTGCAGTTAAAGTCCAAGCTGCTAACGATTCTTACGAACAGAATAGGCCACCAGGGACAATTTTCACGGCAGAGGCTGTTTCCGAATCGATTCAGCAGTAAATATAGAATCTGAAGTGGAGGGATCGGTGTAGCCGAAAGCTCCTCAGCAACGGGTAGGCGTTGTTGACGATTCTAAGTAACCGATAACAATAGTGGGCTGGCCCGGTTCGGGTCGGCCCATTTTTTATTTATAAACTCGTCCTGTTTTGTCAAAGGTCATCATGGATAAGAAAGCGAAGAAGCGTCTGGAGGTACTGCGACAGAAACTTCAAAAGCAGGAAAAGCTTCTTGCCGCGGCCAAGCAACAGACCGACGAACCGGATGAGATTACGAATATTGAGCGACAAATCGCTGAAATCAAAGCCGAAATCGAGAATATTAAAAACGGATGATTGAGAAATTGCATCGCCGCAGCGCAGTTTGCTGGCGGAGTTGTCGAACCAAGCAAGGGCTGGATCGTTGATTGGCTTTATCAATTTGAATAAGCTGCCAGGGCAGAGCTCTCGAGATGCGGTCAATGCGGTACAGAAACTAGTCCGGCCAGCAAAGATTGGCCACTGCGGAACGCTTGACCCGCTGGCGACCGGTGTCCTTGTGGTTTGCGTCGGCCCCGCGACGCGCCTTACGAATCTTGTCCAAGAGGCATCTAAGACCTATGTCGGCAGTTTTCGCTTGGGGGTTTCCTCGGAGACCGAAGACATCGAAGGGCGGTTAGAGCCGCTGGCTGATGCGCCGGTAATCACTGCCGCTCAAATTGAGGCTGTGCTGCCGAAGTTCTCAGGTGAGATCCAGCAGATGCCGCCGAAGTTTAGTGCGCTCAAAATAAATGGTAAGCGAGCATATGATTTGGCGAGACAGGGCAAGGAGGTTAAGCTTCAGCCGCGGCTGATTCAGGTTTACTCACTGCGATTGACCGCGTTTGACTATCCAAATTTTCAACTTGAAATCGAATGTGGGACCGGAACTTACGTTCGGTCGCTTGGTCGTGATATCGGTGCTTGTGTCGGGTCTGCGGCGATAATGACTGCATTGGAGCGGACTGCGATCGGTAGTTTTTCGATTGGTGAAGCGGTCAACCCAGATGATCTGGACGCCGGTAATGTTGCACAGCATTTATTGCCGGTTGACCACTGTTTGCAGGGCGTTGAACGAGTGGTTTTGGGTGACGACCAGGCATTGGGGTTGCTAGATGCAAAACCTGTTAATTTACCGGACTACGCGGGTTCGGAGCGTTTGGTTGCGATGGACGGGCAAGGGCGAGTGCTGGCGATTTTACTCCGGCGAGAAGCTGGTTTTTTCACACCGAAGATTAACTTTTCAAGGTATTGGAATGATGGCTGAGCCAACTGTATTTCGCTGAGGTAAACGGCGTTATACCAGTGGTCAACAGCGCAAACATCTAGCCGGCTTCAAAAAACCGGCTAAAGAAAATCACCAACTGAGGCCCGTGATGTCGCCTACAGAATTCCGCCGTGGGTGCGAATTGGGCTCATGTGACTTGGTTGATCCAAGAACCAAAACCGATGCCATTCTTCGCGAAGGTTACGGAGGTCTTCGGATTGATAGATCAACTGTCTCGCGCGAACCGCTGGATCAGCATCGTAAGCCGGCAGGAAGCATCCAACGCTAGTTGTCAGAGCTAATCCCAACAACGCCGCGGTAATAAATCGACGCATGTTCTCTACCTTCAAATGTTCTACAAATTATGTTTCGTGACCCAAGCGGAACACCGCTTGACCTAGGTGTGATCGGCACGATCGGTACAGAAGGTTTAATCGGAATCATTGATTTATTTGTAAAGTTTTGCCATTGCTAGCAAATGGCAAGCTCGATAGAGAGCTTCTAAACCAACGCGACGCCTTTGATGGTGCCATCAACGACAAGCTTTTCGTTTACGTAGCCTTGGAAATCGGCTTTGAACATAGCGTTGGGGCGTGAGCGGCCTTTTTTTAACATCAGTACAAGACGGTCGCCGGGCACAACGGGTCCTCGAAAGCGAATTTCTTCAAGGCCTCCAAGTCCCACAACGCCGTTGCTTACAAGACCTGTTTTGATTGCGAAGTATGATGAAAGTTGGGCTGCGCTCTCACAAATCAACACCCCAGGCATCAACGGTCGATCTGGAAAGTGGCCACGAATCCAGAACATTTCTTCGGAAACGTCTAGGTATCCCACTGCTCGCTCGTCATCCATTAATAAAACGGCGTCCAGTAGTTGCATCTCAAAGCGATGCGGATTGACTTTTAAAATCTCGTCGCGCGAAGCCAAGACATTGTCACAATCAAATTCTGAAAATGGAACAAATGCTGTCTTAATTGGAACACCTTAAAATCAAAAAGCCCGCTGATATTAGAAACCCTCTGGTATCTATATTCGTCGAAAAGGAGTTGTTTTGGAAGGCGAATCGGTCAGAATGTTTTAATCTCGTTAATTTTCCAAAAGTTCATCGTGCGTTCGGTCAGGGGCCCGATTTGCTCCAACTTGTGACTCAAATACACTCTTCCAGTGGGGCTCGGCCGAGCTACAATAAAAGTACACGTTTCGTATCAAAAGCGAGGTCATCAACGATGATTCCCGCCGGTACTGATATTTAGGTTAATCCAATGCTCGCTTGCCTATTCGCAATGTTGTTGTCTTTATCGACTGAACCTCCGCAGGTAGGTAGACAGGTTGAAAAGCCAGCGCCCCAATCATCTAAAAATTCAACAGATAAAGTACCGAGACAATACAAGCGGTCATTTTTTGGTCCAGATGATCCAACACCTGAATTCTACTTGCATCGTCAAGTTATCGATCAATCGGGCGATTCGGATACAGGCGTTGATGCTTCGGAGTCAAAAATAGACGTTTTAGAGTCAACCGAAAGTGATGATCCTCCGGAGTCGGATTCATTTTTTGCTCGATATTGGCCGTATGGTTTAATGGTTATAGTTCTGGTGGGTTGGTTCGTTGCTCAGTTTCGTTTAAAGCACGCCCCTAGCTTCAAACATCACGTCATCCCGGAACGCAAACAAAGGGAAGATGGATCATTGAAAGGTGAATTTAAAGCTTCTAAACGATTTCAGAAAAACAGTAACAGTAAAAGTGATGAGTCAGCCGCGGATGAAATGCCTGCGGTTGGCAAAACAGAACAACCGCAGTT
>CAZKTR010000266.1:0-5121 GCA_964555525.1 uncultured Pirellulaceae bacterium | reverse complement strand
ATCCGTCAGCGCTGATTCGCGCTTACTACTTATCTAACGAGGTGGCCCAAAAAAAACGATCGCAACTAGCAATGCTGCAAGCGCCAGCGGCGACAGAATCATGCAGATAACGGCCGTGATCGTAAAATTGCGATGGTGCTGAGGCGAAAACTCGGATCGGCGCAAGTATGTCTTCGCTAATAAAAACAGAGCTACACAGTATGCCAAGCCGGGTAAAAAAACGGTCCCATACGTCACAGCATAGAATACTCTGGTCAGATCATCCTGCAATTCATCCGATTCCGCTCTTTCAGCCACAGGTACGACTTCAACAGTCGACACAGGTGGCGTGTAAGGGTTGTTGGATTGGTCGAATTCTGCCATGGACGGGCCGGATTACTAGGACATGCTTTTAAAATTGAGTTTTTTATGGTATTCCGATTACCATCTGCTATCTTTAAGGCTTGCACTTCGTACCTAATAGTTTACCTAGATCAGGAGTCTCTCAAATGCGAATAACAGTTTCTGTGATGTCTTTTTGTTTAGCACTTAGCTTTTCTGTAACAACGGCTTACGGGCAGGCGGTTACTTTCGGGGCCTGGGCAGAAGAAGGGAACGGTAGTATTACTGGATCGGGGGACAGCTTTACCGCTTCCCCGACTGCGGTAGGAATTGCAGACAACGGCGACAATTTTGACGAACGCAATCTGGCTCGGCATCGCGTTTTTCAACTGTTCGGCCAAGCAATTGATTTTTCTGCAGCCGGAGATCAAGTACATGTTAATTTTGACATCACCTTTAATGGTGTTCCCGAGAGCTTGGATACCGACTTTCGAATGTCGCTGGTCGACACTAGCACCAACCAAGGTTTCTATCCGCTCAGCTTTGATACTGGGCCGCGATCAGGCACCTATAACCGAATTCGTTTTGTCGACAACCTAGACGGCGAAACAGGAGACCCACACGGCGGGCTGTTTACTGACGCGATCAATGCCGGTGGTACGATTTCACAAACTGCCACGGCGCCCATGTTATTTAACGGTGCCTCCGAAGCTGGACTAACTGATGGCAATACCGTCAGCTTTTCCGCCGTTTTGACTCGCAATGCGGGTGACTCGTTTGATTTCACGACGAATGCAACAGAGCAGAATGGTAATGTGGTCTATCCCGAAGTTAGCGGCTCTTACGACCCCGTAAACCCAACCTCGGGTGATGACACGGTCGCAAACATTGCGATCGACAGCTTTGATGGCGTTGTGTTTGGTGTGTTCGATGACGATCCTTTTGCGAACAATCCCGGAGGCTCTTACACCGTGTCCAACCTTCGTATTGCTGACTTTCCCATTTTACTGGGCGATGTAAACCGAGACAATGTCGTGAACTTCCTTGACATTTCACCCTTCATTACCGTCCTTTCCAACGGCGGATCCCAAGCCGAGGCAGATCTCAATGGAGACGGGATAGTCAACTTCCTTGACATCGCGCCCTTCATTACTTTTCTCGCCAGCTAGTCAGTTGTTCGTTCATCTTAGTTTTTGAGGTTTGTAATCGCTCTTGAAAACCCGAATTGCTAGGGCTCCTGAACTCTGGCGTGCCCAGCTACGCCAACCAACTCTCAAAACCAAAAACGCCCTCGCTCGATAACCGGTCGGGGCGTTCGTTTCGTTCTTCGCTGATGAAAGCGGGCGGCTTCATCTCCACGAGGAACTGGAGTAGCAAGTAGCTCCACCCATTACATTGGGCGCATAAATCGCCTTTAGCTCGAAAAAATCAGCGTTCCTATGTAAATCGCGCATTTCCTCGATAATCGAAACTTCAGAACTCACAAGATAGCGTTCCTGTCCGTCAGCGCACGGTCGAGTAATCGATCCCACAACGCTTTTGCAGTGTTTTTTCATTGACAGTTGAGGACGCCCGACTTAACTTGCAGGTCTTGCCACCAGTCTTCCTAAGCCCGCTATAGAAAAAAACTACTCATGCTGTTGTTGCGCATCTCCGTCTTGTTGTTAATTGCCCTGCTAGTGCCATCATCGCTTGCTGCTCAGGTGACCTTCTCTCAGATCGCGATAACCGGCGGCGCGGCCCCGGGAGTCATCGATGGTGCGGAGTTCGATACCTTTAATGGCACATCTGATTTCAATGATGGTGCCGTGATCAATGCGCCGGGGGACGTGGCCTTCCAAGCGTTTCTGCGTACGGGAACAGGGACCGAGGTGAACTCCGACAATGAACAAGCAATTTTCGGCCCGACATCGGGAACGGGTTCGCCATTGGGACTGATCGTCCGGGAAGACACCTCAGCCCTAGGAGTAGCCAGTGGGACTGAGTTCGATTCATTCTTTGATACTGTCTCGCTCAATGCGTCGGGGGACGTGTCGTTCTTAGCGTCTCTGCGTCCAACAGAGTCGAATTCGTTTGTTCGTGACGATGCCGTTTTCGGCCCGACATCAGGTGCGGGTTCGCCACTGGGACTAGTCGCTCGGCTAGCTGATCTAGCCCCTGGGATAGAGGAAGCGATCATTGTTGGTTTCGGTGCTCATTCGCTCAACTCCTCGGGGGACGTAGTATTCAAAGCGTTTTTTCGTACAGAACTGGGGGAATCCGGAAACGGGATTTTCGGCCCGACATCCGGTGCGGGTTCGTCACTGGGGCCAATCGTTCAGCGGGGCGATCCGATCCCGGAACCGGACGAGGGAATGTTCGATCTCTTAATAGAGCACCCTAGTCTCTCGTTCAACACATCAGGGGATGTGGCGTTCTTGTCATTATTAGATGCAGGGCCTTCAAGCAGTGACGAGGCCATTTTCGGCCCGATGTCAGGTGCAGGTTCGTCGCTAGGAGTAATCGCCCAAGAAGGCACTCCCGCTCCTGGAGTGGACGACGGAGCGGTGTTTGATGCATTTTCTGTATTCAGTGAGAGCGGGATGTTTTTCCTTGGGTTCGGGGGAGTGGTACTCAACGATTCGGGGGACATGACGTTTAACGCGTTGTTGCGCACCGGGACTGGCAATGACGTGGACGTCAACAATAACAGTGCGATTTTCGGCCCTACATCGGGAGCAGGTTCACCACTAGGCTTGATCGCGCGAGAAGGCGAGCCGGCTCCGGGAGTAGACGACGGAGCAGAGTTTGCCAACTTCGCCGATGCTTCCTCGCTCAACTCCTCGGGAGACATGGCGTTTGTGGCGGGTTTACGAACAGGGACAGGGGGTGTCGTGGACGATAACAACGACCTAGGCCTCTTCACATCCATTGACGGCGAATTCCAACTAATTGTTCGTGAGGGCGACTTGTTCACCGTCACACTGCCCGATGGTTCGGGCACCGAAGATAGGACGATTTCCTTCATCGAATTTTCACAAAACGGCATGAACGACACTGGGACACTGGTGTTTAGCTTAAACTTCACCGATGGCACCCAAGGCATTTTCACTGCCGCTAACTCGCCCGTTTTGCTGGGCGATGTAAACCAAGACAATGTCGTGAACTTCCTAGATATTTCGCCCTTCATTACCGTCCTTTCCAACGGCGAATTCCAAGCTGAGGCAGATATCAATGAAGACGGGGTCGTAAACTTCCTTGACATTGCGCCCTTCATTAATTTGCTCGCCAGCTAGTCGATGTTCGCCTGAGTCTTGAGACTTTTTAAAAATAATGACGTGAGCCGTTTTGGCGCTAGCCACGGTTTATGGGCGATGAAACCGTGGCTAGCGCCAAAACGGCTAAACAAAAAACGCCCTCGCTGGATAACCGGCGAGGGCGTTTGGTTTTTAAAATTTCAGTCAGTGACAAATTGTTTATTCGTCGCTGCTGGAGTCGTCAGAATCCGATTTGGCTCCAACACTGGCAGCTTCATCTTCGCTAGGAGCTGAGATCACGTCAGAAAAAAACCTAATTTTATTGGTGACGATCTCGCTCATTTTGTCACTAAATAATAGATGACGCTGATTCGTAACCTGTGAATAAGAAAAACAACAGGAAATCGCTGGCTCCATTGGAGCTGTTCTATTTGGAGTGATCCCCTGTTTTGGCAGTGTATTTGTTGGCAGATTCGGTAGGTTGTTTGTATCCAACAACAAAATGTGAAAGGAAATTGTGATGTTATTATCGCGTAGTCTATTTGTGATGCTGGCAGTCCTGCTGGTTCCATCACCGATTGTCGCTCAGGTAACGTTCTCCCAGATTGCGATAACCGGCGGCGAGGCCCCCGGCGTGGACGGGGCGGAGTTCGGCGGCTTCAATCCCGGGATTGGTCCTGGTGGTCCCGCGATCAACGCGTCGGGTGACGTGGCCTTCAAGACCCTGCTAACTGGAACGGGGCCCGACGTACAAGCCATTTTTGGCCCGACGTCGGGAGCAGGATCACCATTGGGATTACTCGCCCAGGAAGGCGTTCCGGCGCCTGGCGTAGAGGACGGGGCGGAGCTCTCTCTCTTCTTTAATCATCTCTCACTCAACGCATCAGGAGACGTGGCTTTTTTGGCTTTTTTGGGATCTGAGAATATACCTGCGATTTTCGGTCCGACATCAGGTGCAGGTTCGCCACTGGGGCCAATCGTTCAGGCGCGCAATCAAGCGCCAGGAATGGACGACGGGGTGTTGCTCTCCTTTTTCGGTTTTCCAGCGCTCAACGCGTCAGGGGACATAGCCTTCGAGGCGGGTTTCAGTTCAGGGAGCGCGGTTTTCGGCCCGACAGCTGGGGCGGGTTCGTCACTGGGGCCGATCGCCCAGCAAAACGAAGTAGCTCCTGGGGTCGACGACGGGGCCGTATTCGGCCCCCTTACCGGCGAGTTTTTTGAACTCTCGCTCAACGCGTCAGGGGACGTAGCGTTCGGCGCGATCTTGCGAACTGAACCAGGCTTAGGCTTTCCGCCTGAGGGGGAGTTCGCCGGCACCGCGATTTTCGGCCCGACAGCGGGAGCGGGTTCGCCACTGGGGTTAATCGTCCGAAGTGGCGACCCGGCTCCGGGGGTGGGCGACGGAGCAGTGTTCGGAGGGGTACAAATGCCGTTGATGCTCAACGACTCAGGGGATGTGGTGTTCACCGCATCCTTGGGCACGGGGACAGGGAACGAAGTGAACAGTAATAATAACACCGCGATTTTCGGCCCAACAGCGGGAGCAGGTTCACCGTTGGGGTTG
>CAZKTR010000265.1:0-5126 GCA_964555525.1 uncultured Pirellulaceae bacterium | reverse complement strand
GGCGGCTTGTAATTTGAATCGCAGATTTTAGCAGAGGCAATAGCGATGGAAGTAGGCAGATTCACAAGGAATTTTGGCTTGGTTGTGATAAAATCTTCGCCAGTGCTGAGGAGGATAGCCAAAATGACCAATTCCTAAAGCCTCGGTATATCACGTCCCTTGATTTCACGATCGCTGGTTCTGTCGAGTTTTCGAGATAGAAAACCGACAGATAATTGGTTGTCGTGGTTCAATGATTTTGTTGTTTAAAGTTTGTTTCTAACTAAGAAAGTGTTTCGCTTTGCGTTGCATCGATTACCGTTTCATCGATTTCTTATATCGAATTCTGACAGTCTGCTTGCTGGCAGTTGTTTTTTGTTCGAGCACGGTCGCCAGTGAACCGATTCCGCGGCACCCAACCTCGTTGGTGCATGCCGAGGTGTTTGTCAAACGGACGAGTATGTCGATGCGAGTGACTTGTTTCGCCGAAGATTTAGAACTGCTTCAAGGCGTCGAAGCATTGGAGAGCGGCTTCTACGATTCAGATGAAATCAAAGACGCCACCCAAGACCACGCGGAGTACTTGGCAGAACGGTTGACGATTCGCGATGTCAACGGCGAATTGTTAAAGCCGAAGATCAGTGAGATTGTTGATGCGGAAATTCCAGCAGGTGGAATCCCAGCCGGCAAGCTGATGGAGTATGAGCTGGAGTTTTTGTTTGACTACAAGTACGACAAGGCCCCTGAGTTTATCACGATTCAACAAAACATGGTCGCTGAGGGCGCTTTGTTTCCGTCTGAGTTTCAAGTGTTGCTCAAGCAGGCTGGTTCGGACAAACCCTACGCGAAAATGCTCAAGCCATTAGAAGCTGAGACTTTTCGGTTTGATTGGGATAACCCCGCGCTGAACGAAGAGGATTCAAAGGAAGATTGGGAGGCATGGTTTGCAGTGCAACGCGAAAAGACGTTGGGCATTTCCAGTTACGGTAGCGTCTATTCGTTCATTTATATCACTGATCATGAAGTTCGGCATGAGGTTTTGATTCCGTTGGCCACGCTGGCGTCGTTGGTAGACATTGATCGCACGGACCAAAGCTTTTTGGAGATCGATGAACAAGCGGGGGCGGCCGAGAAGGTGAAAGCGTTTTTTGGGGCTGGGAACCCAGTGACGATCGATGGAATTGAAGTGAAGCCTGTGTTTGACCGAGTCGATTTTTATGGTTTGGACTTGAGTGATTTTGCCGTGCGTCCCGACAAGCGAAAGGTTTCGATGGCCAGCGGGCGGGTCGGAGTGATCATGTCTTACAGTGCCAAGAGCCGACCGACGGAAGTTTCCGTTGAATGGAATTTGCTTAGCAATACGATTCGTGAAGTGGACTCGGTGGTGATCGCCTACCAAAAGGTCGACAAAACGAAGTTCTCTAAGTTCTTGACTGAAAACGTTTATCGTTGGACCGCGCCGGATCGACCGCCGCTGCCGGAGATTACGGAATTGAGCGGAACGATTGATTGGCAAAAGTACAAGCCAACGTTGACGGTTTCTTGGGCGACGATCGGTTTGTGGGTGGCCGCGGCATCTCTATTGATGTGTGGCCTGTTTTTTGCGAAGTCGGTTTGGCTGTACTTGGTTCTCGCGTGTGCAGGTTTGATTGGTTCTTACTTTGTTTCAGATATTGCCGTCGCAACCTATGATCATCCTTGGCGGCAACCCGAACCGTTTCAGATTTCAGATGAGGAAGCAGCGAATGTGTTCGGTCGGTTGCATGCAAATATCTTTCGTGCGTTTGACTACGTGGACGAAAGCGATGTCTATCAGGCGTTAGCCAAGAGCGTAGACGGTGATCTGTTGAGAGATTTGTATTTACAGGTACATTCTTCGTTACGAGATCAAGAACAAGGTGGCTCGGTGGCTGTCATTGAAAAAGTGGAATTGGTTGACGGAAGTCCTGTTCCTGTGTCCAAAACTGGACAGCAGTCTGCTATCAGTTTTGGTTACAAAGCAAATTGGACTTTAGATGGGACTATTGAACATTGGGGGCATATTCACCAACGAACCAATCAGTACCAAGCCCGATTTTTGGTCGAACTATTAGAGTCCGAGGATGGCACCGGAGGCTGGAAAATCACCAATATTCAGGACCAAGAGTTCAGGCCGGGGGTGGTCAAACAGCGACTGCGGAAGTTCTAAAATGCCGTATATACCGGACAAAACGGTGTGCGAGGTGGAAAATCTGTTCAGAGTTCTGGGAAACTTGGTGAGATTGTTTGGCTTAGACCTATATATACTGAGTTAAAACCTTGCATGTTAGAGTTTAACAAATATCATCTTTGTGGGAGTTAAGACCCACTCTAAATGGTGGAGTCTGTCGTTTGCCTCGGATATACGACTTATTCAAATTTAGGAAGATACGATCTAGATGCGGCTCGGTTTATGGCTAAATAAATCATCGGAACGATTGTGTCGAATAGACAAATAAAGCTGAAACGAATAGAATAGGCGCCACTTCCAACACTTTGATTTGCAACTTGGTAACAACTAATGAAGACTTTTATTTTGAAAGCTCTGGTCGTGCTACTGCTGGTATGTAGTAGTTTTCAGACGACTGTTGTTGCCGACGAGATTGTAATTAGTGGAAACGAACATGCAGTTTCAGTTGGAGATTTTGCATGCTCTCCATGCAATACTGAATCGGCTCAAGGTGCTCTTGCGGTCTTGTGCGAAGGTTCCAATAGTGAAATGACTGCAGGCGATCTGTGGAAGTCATTTTCGGAACGCGGAATTGATTCGGTTGAAAACCTAACGATCTGTATGGATTGGGCTCCAGGCCAAGGGTTCTCTGATGACATCGGTTTGTCTAGCTTGCAATTGAAGATCGAAGATCCAAACCAAGCAGGTGGCTTGATCACCAATGCCGACTTAAATGGTAACTCGTTAATAATTCCTGGATTCGAAGTCAGCTCTTTCAAACCTGAAGCAAAGTTTGGCGTTAATTTGGGTTACGACTTTATGAAACGCTTTGGCCCTGATAGCACTGAGAAGATTCGATTGGATTTTGGTGGGACTGCACAAGCAGGGTTATTGCCAATGTTTTCATTTGAAGGTAGTGCAGCAAGTCCTGGTCGAATCCCAAATTGGTTTGGGCTGGTTGGATTTATAGCGTTTTGGTTGATAGCGTTTTACTTTTTGGCCAAGATGACTACTCCAGTAGATAGTGGGGACTCGGCAACCACTAAGCCGGGCGATATCGCTTCTGCTTAGTCGATCGTCATCATTGCCGCGTCTGATGTTGTTTGAAATAGAAAAAGCTTCTTGGTAATTCCAAGAGGCTTTTTTGTGCGCGGTGGGTAAGGTAGGTGGTTGCTGTGTGTTTCTGGAAGAAGAATTCGAGCCCGACCTTGCGAAAAAACTGTATCGAGAATCAAGAATGACTAGTAAGAAAGATTCTGGGAAGGAGGGCGCAAATCCATATGTGTCCCCAGCACGCGAGACACCCAACGATCCAGCTAAAGAAGGCTGTTCAAGTGCCATTTTTCTATTTTTGTTGGTTCCCATTTTGTTACTTGGTATTCTAATTTTTCTTTTTGCTGGCAAGGCAGTTAGTATGCCAAATTTTCCTGTTCTACCAGATTGATGAATCCGGTTTGGTGCTTCCGATTTCGTAGGATTCCACGCGCTGGCGAGCTTAGCTACTCAGTCACATCTCGCGGCCGAGGTACCTAGAACGGAAGTCGGTGTAGATGGTGGCATGTCGGCTTTTGCTACATTAAAATGATGTCTTGGGTGGTGAAAAATACGCAGCGCTGCCGCGAGTTAATATCGTTTTAGATAAGCCGAGCCAGTTTTGTATACTCTGTTGATTGCGATTGGGTCGTTCTTCGGTTTCATTGTCGCTTACCATACCTACGGGCGTTGGATCGCCACTCGTGTTTTTAACTTGGACGCGAATGCGAAGGTGCCTAGTTGTGCGTTTGAGGATGGAGTTGATTTCGTTCCGTCAAAAAAGTCGCTGGTTTTTGGGCATCACTTCACCAGTATTGCGGGAACAGGACCCATCGTTGGGCCGGCGATCGCGGTGTTTTGGGGTTGGCTGCCTGCGCTGCTGTGGGTTGTGTTTGGAAGTATCTTCATCGGTGCGGTGCATGACTTCGGCGCTCTGGTCGTCAGCCTACGCAATCGTGGGCAAACCGTTGGAGAGATTGCGGGTCGGATGATCAGCCCACGCGCTAAGCTGCTGTTTTTGTTCGCGCTGTTCTTTGCGCTGACGGTCGTGCTGGCGATTTTCGGTTTGGTGATCGCGTTGATTTTCGCTAAGTATCCAGAAAGTGTGTTAGCGGTTTGGGTTTCGCTACCGATTGCGGTGGTGTTCGGATTGGCGATGCGGAAGGGAAGTCAGGCTTTGTTGCCAATGTCGATTACTTCGTTGATTTTGATTTACCTAGCGGTCTATGTCGGTGCTTATTTTTTTCCGATCTCGCTGAGCTTTGTTAGTAATCAAGTCGTTGGCTGGACGGTGATTCTGTTGATCTATTGTGGTATCGCTTCGGTGTTGCCGGTCTGGCTGTTGTTGCAACCACGAGATTACGTGAACAGTCACCAGTTGTTCGTGGCATTGACGTTGTTAACCGTTGGGCTGATCGTGGCTTGTCTGTCCGGTAGTGCGGATTTGTTTGTTGCGGCGCCAGCGATCACTCAAGATCTTCCCAAGGGAACTCCTCCGATCTTCCCGTTTTTGTTTATCACAATCGCCTGTGGAGCGATTAGCGGTTTTCATTGTTTGGTCAGCAGTGGAACCAGCAGTAAGCAGCTAGAAAACGAAACCGATGCACAGGCGATCGGCTATGGTGCAATGTTGCTCGAAGGGGCGCTGGCGGTGATGGTGATCTTGGCCTGTTGTGCGGGCGTGGGCATGGGGAAGTTTGAATCACTAGAAGTTACGCAGGCAGATGGAAAAACGCGGATCGTTGACACGTTAGTTGAGGATGGACAAGGTGAGCCAATCGTCGGAAGGACGGCTTGGCGGCAGACCTATCAACTGGAGTACATCGATTCAGAAACAGGTGAGAAAAAACAGAAGGCCTGGAAGAATTTTAGTTTGGTTAGCAAGATCGGTGCGTTTGTCGATGGCGGTGGTAATTTCTTGGCAGCG
>CAZKTR010000264.1:0-5142 GCA_964555525.1 uncultured Pirellulaceae bacterium | reverse complement strand
CTGCGGAAATAGGTGCGACTCAACGAAGAATTGATCGCCATTGGGAATATCAAGGTCCTCGAGGGTTTGTACTTTCGAGCAGACAGCAAGCATCTCTACATCGACTTCCACTTTCATACCAGGCGCCGCTGCCAGCTTTATTCGTGTTAGCGAGGTTAGTTTTTTGAGACTGCCAAGAATGTTCGTTAGTTTCTCTTTTTGCTGGAGATCTAATTCAACAGCACGGACAAGTCCGTTGGAATTCAATTGGTATTTGGCGGCCGTAGATTCTCGCAAGGCTTGAATGACTTCGGGATCGTCTCGAGTTTCGTTCGGTTGAAATTCGGTAAATACGACACCACATCTTGCGAGCTCTGTGGGGTTGGGTTTTACCTCCAACGGACAGAACGAGTCGTAGTCTTGACGGTTCAGAAAACAAAGAATCCGCTGCCCGTTTGTTTCAAAGAATGACTTTCGCCAGCATCGCGCCATTCCAGTGGCTTCCTCTACGTTCAATCCTTCCTGCATCGCGAATTTTACGAATTGGTCAAGAACTTGATCGCCGAATAGATTCAGCTGACCTGCGTCAACCAATTTGATTTCGTCGCCGGCAAGATTCGATTCAAATCCAATTCCCGATACCTCTCCCGACTTAACGGATACAAAAAGCCAGTTTCGTTTACAACGGTCCCGTTGGAAATCAATAAACGCTAAAGCTTGCCGTTTCTCTGCCTCGGTATGCCGGCTAATATCCTTCGGGCCGTAATTATGATGCAGGATGGTCAATTGCTCGTCTTGCAGCGAAACATGAATTGGCAATTCTTTGTTCGTTGGCCCATCGTAGTACAGGAATTTTTCTTGCTCGCCCTGATTTTCCACCCAACTACATTTAACGTCTCGTAGATCAGACCACCATTGGTTGTTGGGGGCCGTGATTGCGGCGCTCGACCAACCAGCAGGTTTTGTTGGCATGGCGAGCACTTGGTTCCAACGAACGCCAATCGAATCAAGCCGATTGTTGGCAGACAAGCCTCCACTGATTGGGCCTGTTCGATAAGGTGGCAGTGGCGTAACCCAGTTGTAGCCACCACGCAAAACATCAAGGGCTCCTTCTTCAGGGGAGTCCAGTTCACTTAGAGCGTGTTTGTCGCCATAAGTCGCGACGCCAAGCTGGAAATCGTCCGGCTTGGGATAAGCGAACCAAACTCTGCCTTTGCTTATCATGGCACTCACCGAAAACACGGTAGGCCGATCAACCGTTACGTGAACAACAGGTTTATCGATTAACGTGATTCGATTCAACCGGTTTTCTTCCAACGAACTTACTGTGTCGGGAATCCGATGTGCAAACGGTGGGATTTCGTCAGCAATCGATTTCAACCATTGTAACTCGCCCCCATCGTTGATCCAAACTCCCCACTCTGCAAATCGAAATCGATTGTTTTTGGGCCACACGAACAATGCCATTTTGGCGGCGGTTCGAACCTTTTCAGATTTGTCATTTACTGCAGCGTTCAAAATTCGATGTCGCACGGCGTCATCAACTTTGACGGTAGGGATATTCTTTAGATCTGAAAATTCGCCCTCAGGTCGAAACGTTGTCAGGTCGACTCGCAAGCCGCTTTTTTCCGGCTCTAAAAATGTAAGTTGCGGTTTCGTATGTAAATCATTAGGTAGCGAGTTCAGGTTGGGGCGGTGGACCCAGCCAATGCTCTCGATAGCGGCGGCGCGTATCGCCGGTTCCGGCGAGTCCAACAGCGACTCAAATAACGGCACGTCTTCGACGCGACGATGAAGGGCGATCAACCGAAGCAGGTTGACTCGGGTCGGCTCGTTGGAGGATTTGCTGAGCAGAGACGTGAAAACCTCTCGACTCTCTGAGCCAAATTGTTGGGCGATGATTTGTAAAACGGCTTGCTGATGATCCGTTTCCAGGCCATGAATGTGCCGAATCAATAGGCGGAGCTGGTGATCTCTGGAGATTTTTTCATCTGGGCAGGGCGTTGCGACGGGCAGGGGGGTGTACCAATCAGCAAACTCCAAAGCTGGAGACAGCAGAGAAGGCGAAGCGATCAGTGTCTTATCTGCCCAGTTGTAAACAAGAGTTCGTTCTTTGTGCCGCTGATAAAAATGAACCGCTACGGCGCATGCCGTTACGACAAAAAGCAGTAACGCCAAACTAAATCTCAATCGACCGGTTCGCTTAGTCCGAGGTTGTGTGCTGCCTAATTGCATTGAAGTCCCTGCGGTAGTTTGAGCCGTTGTTCAAATTGTAAAAGATTAATGGATCAACTTCAATTTTTTGCTCTTGGCGACTCCTCCTTGTTGGGAGCCTTTTTATGTTTACGTTCAACGTCTTGCAAATGTGGTTCCCAAAAGCCTGAACTCTGGTGAGCCCAGCTACGACTTTTGTTTTGTCTGGTCCAAGTCAGCGTGTTTCCAAACGACGATCGCTAGAGAAACGATAATAAACACTTGTAAAATTGCTGCTGGAAAACCGCCCAAGTTCGAAAGTGTCTTGACGCCTTTGACCCCACTGGCGGAAAAACTGATCATGATCCAAGCGACTGATCCGACCACCGTACCCCACGCGACTTTGAGCCACGGATTGCCTTCGGGGGCATCGGGTGAAATTCCACTGGACGAGATCCCGGCCATGGCTGACACGTTAGAATCCGATGAAGTCACGAAGCAGACAAACGCACTACACATGTAAAACACGCTTAACGCGGCAGTGCCGGGGAAGCTCTCAAACATCTTAAACGTAATGAACGATTCTTGTTCATTCTCTACAAACTGGCGTAGCTGGTCCGTTTCGATTTGCACGTGCATGGCGGTGCCACCAAAGATCGTCATCCATGTGATCGCAAAAATCGACGGCAAGACGAAATTGACCAGCATAAATTCTCGAACGGTTCTGCCGTAAGCGATCCGCCCTAAGAAACAAGCCGTCACGGGCGCCCAGGCCAACCATACCGCCCAATAGAATACGGTCCAGCCTTTCGCCCAATCGCTCGGCGTAAAATCGAATGTTCGCGGCACAAAATTGACCACGTAATCCCCCAACGCCAGCCCACCGTCGCTCATCAATAGCCACAGTCCGGGACCAAAGAACAAGGGCACCAACGCGAGTGCCAGCAGTAATTTGGTGTTGATGTCCGACAGGATTCGAATGCCCTTCATCAGTCCCGTCGCGCTGGACACTATAAACGTCGCCACGATCGCACCCGTTATCGCCGCCCATAATAGATAGCCACTCTTAATTCCAGTCAGGTCCTGCATGCCACTGCCGATCATCATGACTCCGGTGCCCAGAGCCGCCGCCATTCCAGCGACTAACGCAAATAGGCAGACTGCATCGATCAGGTTGCCGACCGACCGCGGCATGTTACCGCCTGTCAACGGCGCTAGTGTTGAACCCAGCGAAAACGGTTGACGCATGTTGTAGAATGCGAATGCGAACATCAACGAAGCGACGCAGTAAATCGAATAGGGCGTGAAGGACCAGTGCAGGTACATCGTCGATAACGAAAACGTAATCGCCGCTTGAGATTCAGCCTCGATCCCTAGCTCTGCCGGTGGCTTTACCAAGTGCGAAACGGGTTCAGCTGCTGACCAAAATAAAATCCCGATCGCGATCGTGGTGCAGATCGTGATCGCAAACCAATTCCACATACTCATCAACGGCTTGGCCTGGTCCCCACCAAGTCGCACTCGGCCAAAGGGTGAAAAGCAAATCACCACACACAGCACCAGCGATGCCGCAGCGACTCCGATAAACAACCAACTGAAGTTGTCCAAAATTATATTTTTTACGCCGTCGATCGCAGATTGGTACTGCTTTGGAGCCACGAAGTTGGTGACGATGGCAGTCAGTAACAGCAAGAACGGTGGCCAAAACACAACATGGTTGAGCTTGGGTTTTGGGGAAGTCGCTTCTTTGGTTTGATCGGTCATCGCGGTTTTCATGAAATTTCGAAAACAAAACTCATCAAGTCATCTACCACAAGTTTTAGTTTGCGGCGTCAAAGAGAGCTTTGATGGGAGGCTTGTTCAAATAGATCCGACCCCAAACATAAAAACCGATCAGTCCTGCCATCCAGATAACACCGAAGACGATACCGACGATAATGGAAACTTGCATAACTGTTTGCATCGCTGCTCCACCTTCGCTACCGGATGGTATCATTTTGCTAATGGAAGACATTGCCTGGTACTGTATCCACATGGTGCAAATTCCACGAACGATTACGAAAAGAATCGCCGCCAGAAGCGAATTTCGTAGCAAGTTTCGCCCCCACTCTTTCGTACCAAGTACCCCAATGGATCCGATGGCTAGCAACGAGCCGATAATTACGTTGCAGCTACCGAAAACTAGGTTCGTAAGAAACTGGTTTGCTTGAATCGCTTCCATTTGGGTTATGATCTCGGTCTCTGGGCCGCCGGTTTGAGCACCTGGGAATTGGTTCATGGTGCCTTGCAAAAACAGCATTGCGATAGCGAAAAGCGACATCAAGACGCCCATGACTCCGATGATCAGGCTGATCACCGCGACGGCTGTTAGACCACCAGGCTTTTGCTGCGGTACGATTACAGGATTGGGTAATGTTGGTGCGCTTTGATATGGGTTTTGGGACATGTGTTTGATTTCCTGCCTCGTGTGTTTGGATTTCAAAAAACGTGCTTGTTTCTGGCCATGATAGCATCGACGCCGGTCGTTTGCTGGCCTGTGGCTGCCAACCTGATTTTTTTGCAAGCTATTTACCTAGAGGCTTTCGTCTTTTCGGAGTCTCAATAATCAGCTACCGTCGCGGGGTTCAATCTAGAATTTCCATGTTTCGATTGCCGAGTATCACGATGGCTAAGCAAAAAAAACGAACTGTCGTGCTATTCATAATGGCGGGTGCAATCAGTTGCTTATCCGGTTGTCATGTGAACCGCCAGTTCGGCTCGCCGGGCGACATGAACACGCAGCGAACACGAGCCTTGTTGCACGACCCGTTCCCGGTCAACGATGTTGGCCCGGAGATCACTGGAGTTCGACCGCGTGGTTTTGATTTGCCTCGCAGTGAAATTCAAAAGCTTCAAACCAGCCCAAACGCTCGACGCGGCGGCCAAGTGCCCACACAGTTTGGCGGCTTTTAGGGTGGCGACAGTTGCCTC
>CAZKTR010000263.1:0-5146 GCA_964555525.1 uncultured Pirellulaceae bacterium | reverse complement strand
AGATGATCACGCACCTGTTCGGGCTGGAGGCGTATTTGGCGGCGCACAATGCGGATGGTTCTGACGGGTCGTTGCCAGTGCAGGTTAAGTACTTGATCGAAGGCGAAGAGGAGTCCGGTGGGGCTGGGTTGCGTGCTTTCTTGAAGGGCGAGTACGACAAAGACATCGGCATGACGGTGGCTGAAAAGTTAGCGGCAGATATTGTTGTGATCAGTGATAATAGCCAGTACGCACCTGGCCGGCCGGCGATCACTTACGGGTTGAAAGGGATCATTTATTTCGAATTGTTCGTTTACGGTCCGAATCGTGATTTGCATTCAGGCTCCTTCGGCGGGACGGTGAATAACCCCGCGAATGCGCTTGCGCAGATGTTGACCCAGATCAAGGACAGCGAAGGCCGAATTCAAGTGCCCGGTTTTTACGACGACGTGATCGAACTGGCCGACGAAGAACGTGGTCAGTTCGGCGGTCTCGGTTTTTCTGACGACCAGTTCAAAGAGGAACTGGGTGTGGAGGAACTGTTTGGCGAAGCTGGCTTTACGACGCTTGAACGGCGTTGGGGGAGACCGACGTTTGACATCAATGGGATGTGGTCGGGGTATCAAGGCGAAGGAGCCAAGACGGTGTTGCCGGCCGAGGCGGGAGCGAAGTTTAGTTTTCGTTTGGTGCCTGCTCAGGATCCCAACAAAGTTCATGAAGCGTTGAAGAAGATGCTGACTGAGATTTGCCCGGCGGGGATTCGGTTTGAGTTAAAGAACCACCACGGTGCGCCGGGGTTTGTGTTGCCATTGGGCAGTCCGTTTATGGCAGCGGCCTCGCGAGCGATCGAAACAGGTTTTGGTACGGCGCCCGTGTATGTGCGAAGCGGCGGAAGCATCCCGGTGGTCAATCAGTTCAAGCAGATGCTGGACATCGATACGTTGTTGCTGGGTTGGGGCCAAGATGATGACAACTTGCATAGCCCGAATGAAAAGTTTTCTTTGGCTGATTTTCACAAAGGGATTCATTCAAGTGCCTGCTTGTGGGGCGAGATCGCCAAGATGGACTAGGTGGTAAGTGGTGGCGGTGCTTCCAGCCGGTCTTCCGCTTGCCGTCCGCGGTACGCGAGATGAAGAGCCGTTTGAAAATTGAAATGGTTGGTAATGTGAAGCTTGGTTGCTCGGCCGGCGCGTAAGACAGGCCAGAGGCAAACTGTCGCCACCTTTGTTACTAGAAATACTGCGTTTCCCCTTAACTTGATGCTGTCACAGATCGCTGCCTTGGCTAAAATCTGCGACTTCAATCATCTGATGTTCTTTAAAATCAACCGACAATTGCAAAATGCTCGATCGTAAATTCGTTATTGAAAACGCCGACGCCGTTCTTCAAAATTGTACAAACCGGAATGTCTCGTCCGACGTCAGTAAACTTATCGAACTAGAAAAGCAACGACGAGAGAAACTGCAAGAGGCTGAGAAGCTAAACGCGGAAGCCAATGCGACGTCCAAGAAAATTGGTGGAGCCAAGGACGACGCCGAACGTGAGTCGCTCAAAGAGGGAGCTCGCCAACTTCGCGCTGACAAGGACGCCGCGCAAAAAGCTCACGATGAACTTGATGCCCAGATTCGTGAAATTGAACTGACCATCCCAAACATGGCTCATCCCGATTGTCCGGTGGGTGTCGATGATAAATCGAATTTGGAATTAGGCAAAGGAAAACATGAACCTCGTGAATTTGATTTCAAACCACTGGATCATTTAGAACTGGGCGAGAAACACGATTGGATCGATTTCGAAGGCGGAGCTCGGACGACCGGGCAAGGATTCTATTTTCTCAAAGGCGATCTTGTGTTGCTGGACTTCGCGTTACAACAGTACGCGATCACTCAGCTGGCAGCTCGTGGGTTTGTTCCAACGATCACGCCGGATTTGGCTCGGGATTCGGTTTTGGAAGGCATCGGCTTTATGCCGCGTGGCCCCGAGACTCAGATTTACAGCGTCGAGGGCATGGATATCTCGTTGATCGGAACGGCTGAAATCACCTTGGGTGGTTTGTACAGCGGCAAGACGTTGATGGATACGGATTTGCCGATCAAGTTGTGCGGCATTAGCCATTGTTATCGCACCGAAGCCGGAGCTGCCGGTCGTGCGTCACGTGGGTTGTACCGCGTTCATCAGTTTACCAAAATCGAAATGTTTGCGTTTACATTGCCAGGGCAAAGCGATGCGATGCATGAAGAGATTAGACAGATCGAGTGTGATTTGTTTGATGCGATTGGTGTGCCGTATCGGATTGTTGATACGGCCACGGGTGACTTGGGTGGGCCGGCTTACCGGAAGTACGACTTAGAGGCGTGGATGCCTGGGCGTGGTGATGCCGGGGAATATGGGGAAGTGACCAGCACCTCGAATTGCACTGACTATCAGGCTCGGCGGTTGAACATCCGCTATAAGGAAAAAGGCAAAAAGGGAACGCGGTTTGTCCATACGCTTAATGGCACCGCGTTCGCGTTAAGCCGAGCGATCATTGCGGTGCTGGAGAACAATCAGAATGCTGACGGTTCGGTAACGGTTCCGGAGGTTTTGAGACCGTTCATTGGTAAAGATGTGATTGGTGTTGCTTCGTAAGCGGCTAATTCGTTCGAGGAGAGGGGCTTTCTGGTTGGAGGTGTTGCGAGGCAATTTAACTGCAACGCTGAAAGACCTTGAATGACTTTTACCTCTCCGCCTGGCACGTAGACAGGCTTGGAAGCACTGTCGCCACCTTTTCTTATTCGCTGGCTTGCTGTTGTTCGATGTATTCAATGGCGCGTTCTTTGAGCGGTTCTGATTTGAGGCCGATTGTTTTGGCTTCTTCGATCGCTGCTTCGAGTTCGACACCGTCGTCGAGGACGCGATGGGCGATCCAGACTGCGCCGACGCGGTTGCCGCCGCCACAGTGCATCATTGTTTTGCCTTCTTCTTTGCCCAGTAGGTCGCGAAGCTGTTGGAACATTTCGTCAGTCAGTTCGCCCGGAGCTTGAAAGGCAATCGACGCGTGCTTTAGCCCCGCGGCGGTAACCGCTTCGGCTTCGTTCCAATCAAGCTCAGCGTCTTTTCGCAGCGAGATGACTTGTGTGATTCCCGCTTCCTTAAGAGTCGCAATGTCGTCTTGTTGAAATTGCCCCGCGAAAACGGTGTTGCCCAGCGTGTGGACGTTCTTGGTGGATCCAAGTTCGGCGGTTTCGAGTGTTTCGGTCGTTGAGCCGTTGGCTGCTGGAGTTGTTGGGGGTGCCGGCGGCGCAGCGGGTACAGGGATAGGAGCGGTAGTCGTTGTTTCTATACCGCAACCGGTGATCACGACGCAGGTAAGAAGCAGTAAAGTTAGTCGGTATCGCATGAGGAGTTCCTTGTTTTAGTTTTGGATGGTTGGTGTGTTTATTATTGTTCGTCTGGAGAGAGTGACTCAAAGCGGTCGACGTTCATATTCTTCAGGTTCAAGTGTTTGACTTGGTCCATCGGTACTGGTTGGAATTCGGTGGTTTTTACCAGCCAGTCGATAAACTGGCTCTGCTTGCCGATGTCGGTAAACTCAAAACCCATCAACGCGAACCCTTCGGTCTGTCCGTCGTCAGTGTAGTTCATGTAGCAAACATTCGCTTGCTGCCCCGCTTCGTGCATGAACTCGCGCAACGCTCCAGGGCGATTGGAAAATTGAATCACCGCGAAGTACGGGTAGTGGAACAATTCAATATTGAACGGAATCACACGAAAGTCAATCACTGCCGCGCCGGTTACGTTGAAGTGATCGGCCAAGTCGGGCGAGGCGAGTAAGGCGTCGAGTTCGCCGATTTTTTGTTTGGCGACTTCGATGCCGATGATCGGATAGGCGACGGATTCCGAAACTTTGCCGTATTGGAAATCGATAATGTTGATCTCGTTGCCGAACCGTTGCAGTAGTCCCGCAAGTTCACCCGGTTTTTCGCCAAGCTTAAAACCAACGTAACGACGTTCGGGACGGTTGAGTTGTCCGCGGCGAGCGATCTTAGGAAGCATCAAGAAATCGACGTTGGAGCCAGACAGGATCGTAGTTGGTCGATCGTCGGGTTTTAGATCGTGTTTGAAGGCGGCTGCGACCCCCAAGGCGGCTGATGGTTCGACGATGATTCGTTTTCGCTGCCAGAGTTCTTGGATGGCGTCACAGACTTCGGCGTTGGTGACGGTGGTGAATTCGTCGACGAGTTCTTGGCAGATTTGAAACGGAAGTTCGCCGGGGATCGCGACGGCGGTGCCATCGCAAAATCGATCCAGCAAGCTAACGGTCTGACGCTGGCCACCGGCGATGGAAACCCCCATGCTGTTTTGGTCGACTGCTTCGACGCCGATAATTTTGGTGTCGGGGGAAAGGCGTTTGAGCACTGACGCCACGCCGGCCGCCATGCCTCCGCCGCCGATAGGCAGGAAAGCGTGCGTTGGTTTTTGCTGGAGTACTTTCAAAATTTCGACACCGATCGTCGATTGGCCGGCGATGACCAACAGATCATCGTAAGGCGGGATTAGTGTGCCGCCGGTTTCGGCTGCGAAGGCTTTGGCGGCTGTGGATGATTCGTCAAACGAATCGCCCACCAAACGGATCTCTACGAACGACCCGCCGAATGCCTGAGCGGCTTCTTGTTTGACCAGCGGGGTCGACAGCGGCATGAAGATGGTGGCCTTGAGTTGGTTGCCGAAGGCCGCGATGGCGACGCCTTGGGCGTGGTTACCAGCGGAGGCCGCGACGATTGGGCCCGAAAATCCAGACTCCAATAGGTTGGCGATCTTGTTGTAGGCTCCTCGCCATTTATAGCTATGGACTTTGGAAGTGTCCTCGCGTTTGAGATGCAACAAACAACCGTTGTCTAGCGGCATCGAATCGAGTGGGGTTTCCGAATCGATTTTGTAGACACGATTTAAGGCAAGTTTAGTTTGCGATTCGAGTTCGACGAGAAGCTCGGCGATAGGTTGCGGTTGAGACACGTTTAGATAAACCTTATTGATCTTGGTCGCAAAAAAACAGCCGCGTTGGAGGGTTCCGACGCGGCTGTAGTTTACTTTATTTTCGGGGTTAACCCAAAAGTGAATTCAGTGAATCGAACCACTACGCTTGGTTGCCCTTGAGCCAGCTAAATTGCTTGCGAATGCTCTTGCC
>CAZKTR010000262.1:0-5148 GCA_964555525.1 uncultured Pirellulaceae bacterium | reverse complement strand
TCAAATCATGCACGACACCAATATCGGTCGAACGAAACGTAAACCCGCTCATCCGAGCCGCCTGTACGAATTTCGGCTCGCCAATCAACTTCAACGCAGCGCGGATCGCGGGGTTGAAACGTTCACAATGCCCAACCGAAACAATGCAATTGTTCTGCTTGGCCTTGTCAACCAACGCCTGAGCGTCCGAAACCGAATCGGTCAACGGCTTTTCAATCAAGCAATGAATCTGATTGTCCAGACAAAAATCTGCAATCTGAAAGTGGGTCCGCGTTGGAGTAGCGATCACAACCGCATCGACTTCACCCACTAATTTTTTGTAATCGCTGACAACTTCAACATCGAACTCGTCAATAATCGCTTGTTGAGCCAGTGGGCTTGGCTCGGCAACGGCGATCAAATCAACCGCTTTGTTGGCCTTCATCAGCCGTGTATGAATTTTGCCCAAGTGCCCGCCACCGATAACGGCCACTTTTAGCTTGCTTGAGCCACTCATGCTGCTTTCCTTGTTTGCTCGCGTCCTCGGCCATGCCGCCCGTTTTGTGAATATTCAATCGCATCCAACAAGTGCTGAACTTCAGGCAACAACTTACCTTTACTACGAAGAATTTCCTCACAGTTTGGTAAACCAACTCGTGCGCGGTACATCAAACGATAAGCTTCGTTGATCGCGTCGATCACTTCTTTGCTAAAGTTGTTTCGTCGCAGTGCAACGATATTGACGCAGCGAGGCCGAGCAGGACTGCCGTCAGCCAACATGTACGGCGATACATCTTGGAGCACTCGACTGGCTGCACCAGTGAAGGTGTAACAACCGATTGCGGCATAGTGAGTCACGGCAACGGAACCGGATAACGTAGCGTGATGTTCGACATGCACATGCCCACCTAACATCGAACCGTGACCGATGATCACATGATCGCCAATTTTGCAATCGTGAGCGACATGAACGTTGCCCATCAAGTAGCAATCGCTTCCGACACGCGTGTAACCGTCTTCTTTTTCGGTAGCTCGGTTGATCGTCACGCATTCGCGAATGACGTTTCGGTCGCCGATAACGACCTTTGTTTCGGAGCCTTTATAGCTGACGTCTTGCGGGGCACCGCCAAGCACGGCGCCGGGTGAGACAATATTGTTATCGCCAAGGGTGACATCCCCGAGCATCGTAACATTGTTCATTAGTTTGCAGCCACGACCTATTTTGGCTTTGGGACCAATGACACAAAAGGGGCCAATCTCTACGCCTGGACCAATTTCCGCTGCTGCATCGACGCAAGCAAGTTTTGAAATTTTCGGAGGCGTGGCATCCAGTGGTTGCACTGGTTCGTTGGGTTCAAAGGGTATAATGTCCACGGTTTCTCGATTTTATGCTGAAATTCGTATCGGTTTGGGTTTGTGTTCTACAATTTGTTGAAGCAGAGCAAACACCATCTGAGAATTCAAACGATGCCCGCTACGCGAGGCGGTAAATTTCCCAATCAAGTCAGCGCCGGCGAGTGAAAAGTCACCCACCATGTCCAATATCTTGTGGCGAGCACATTCGTCGGAGTAACGCAACGGATTGTCGATGGGCCCATGATCATCAAAGACAATAATGTCTTGATAGGTCACATGCTTACCAAGCCCTTGTTTCTGTAATTGATCCGCTTCATGCCGCAGAACAAAAGTTCGAGCATCGGCGATCTGATTTTGAAAAGTCAACGGATTGACCATTAAACGATACACCTGCGAACCAATCGCGGGACATTCGTAGCTCAACTGGTACTCCAGATCCATGCCCTGACTGGTCGGCTCTGCTTTGATCCATGAATCGCCTTCGCCAACGACAATCTCTCGTTGAACGCGAATCACCGGACGCAATGCATCCAACGTCACCACATCGACACGCAACAGCGCATCGACAAAAGCACCGCTAGAACCATCACAACCTGGCATCTCGGCTCGGTTAACCAGCACCTCGCAGTTATCAATTTTTAATCCTGCCAATGCCGCCAACACGTGTTCGACCATTTCAACAGCGACACCATTGGCAACCAATGTTGTACGCCGCGGACCATTAACGCGATTTCGGACAACCGCTTCAATACGCGGCTTACCTGGCAGGTCGGTTCGCACAAATACTACACCTGTGCTTGCCGGTGCCGGACAAAACGTCAGCGAAATGTCTCGACCGCTCCAAAACCCAACTCCAGATACGGATACCCGCTGAGCAATGGTGGTCTGTTTTCTTAATGAAGCGTCCAAAGTAGGCAGCTTTCGATGACAAAGTGAGAGAATCGAAGTCGTTTAAATGCAATAAAAACGCAAGTCGCGAAAATGCAACTTGCGTCGACCGCATTTAACGGCGTTCCAGCAAACCGGCATCCTTCGCTGCCACACTGAGTTGCCCGACGATGGCTTGCGTGATGTCGTAATTGGGGTTGTGGTAGACCACGCTACTGTTAACCCGCTGCATCACGGAGCCTGGCTTAGCCAGATCCATCTCTTGATTGCTGTAACGAAGTACCAACTGAATGCCTCGAGCATCGCAATACTTCGAGATCAATTCGTTGACTTGCTGGTAAGTTTCGTGGTGCAACATCGCTTCTTTTTCCATCAGCTTTTGCATCACGCCATTTTGTTCGACTTGCAAAGCCGCAGCTTTTTGAGCCAACTCGGTTTGCTTGGCCCGGAAATCATCAGAATCCGGCAACAAAGTTTGCAACACTTTCGCGCGCTGTGCTAGGGATTGCTGAGCTTCCAGAGCTTCGGCTTTGAAACCATCAGCCTGATTCTTGAGAGCCTCAAGTGCCGCAGCAAAAGAAGTGTGCTGTTTAAAGATTGCCCCAACGTCCACGATCGCGACTTTCGTCTGAGCGTTCGCGGCGTTAATCGAAAACAATGCAGTGATTGCCAAGCTGGCAAACGAAACTGCGATCCATCGCTTAATATTCACTTTCAGCACTCCTTGCCTAGGTGACAGTTAAATTGAACGGCAACAGCAATCCATTCGCTGAAAATATACGCCAATTCAAATTTGTCTTATTCTTCCGTCGAGCATTCTGCCTATTTACCGGCTTTAGGTAAATAGAAGTTTACTCGAATTTTCTACAAAATAATTTGAAAGTAATTTTATGAGTATCATCTTTAGAGCTGTCAGACTTCAGTGAGCCGTTTTGGCGCTAGCCACGGTTTACGGGGGATGAAACCGTGGCTAGCGCCAAAACGGCTAATAAAGCGACAGTCTCTGGCCAGCTACAGGCTTGCCTGTTTTACCACGGAGGGAAAAACACTACACAACCGTCGATGCTCCAACCATATCACGCAACTCATCGGCCAAATCGCTGTATCGCAAGTCCAACGTGCGACAATGAATCCACAGAAAAATGTTCAACCCCACCGAAGCTAACAACAGTGGTATCAACCAAAGCAAATCCGACGCACCACCGGAGTTGCCCGAATCCGCCCCTTCGTCCAGTTCGGCATTTCGATTGTCAATAGAGCGATCCGGCGCTGCACCTCGCTCCACCTCCGCCCTATCGGCTTGCGGATTACGACCAAACTTATTGTCGGCATTCGCCACCCGTATGCGATCAGAATTATAAGAAATAGGCTGAACCTCATTTTCGGCGGGCCCGCCACGACGTGTTCCCTGTCCTTGCTGTTGCCTCAAGCGATCCTCAAGGCCTAGATGTCTTTGTTCAAGCGCTCCGTGGGTTTTCAGGAGCCGCTCATATTTCGCCTGCAAATCCCTTTGATCAGATTCCACTTGCGTAAACGCTACCGGAACAGCGGCTTGTGTTTGAAAATCCTCTCTTCGTGTGCCATAAGGCCTCGCGGCATTCCCGGCGAAGTCAAGTCCCCGATCCCAATACCCTGGATTCTCCTCACGATACCCCGTAGAGCGATTCGCCACGGCTTGCTGAACAACTGGCCGACTACTAGCCTCTCGCAACTGGTCAGAGAAACTGTCTCTCTGCTGGGCAAGACGACCTGCCTCTCCCTGCCACTCACTGACGCTACGAGCAAGCCTCTCCCTTTCAGCTTTTTCAATTGCCAACTGTTGCTGTAAAGCTGCCAGCTGCTGCTCTGCCAACGTTGACCCCAAGCGCTGATTATTACTCATATTTTGACGATCGAACGCGTTCTGATTCTCTTCTGGCCCCCTCGCCAAACCAAACGGACTCTGCTTTGGCTGCACAGTCGATTCACGTCGCGGGAGCTGAAATCGATCGCTGGTGCTCAAAGTTGGTCGATCATTTTGTCGCTGAGGGAGTTCATTTCGCTGGCCATAGTTCAGATTCGAATCGAGGGGCGCAACTCGATTTCGTCGGGCTTCGATCTCACTTTTCTCAATAACCGGACCTATGAACTCACTACCGCCCGGCTCAAAATTCGGCCCGGGCTGTGGTGAATTCCACTGCTCCGCGAACTTCGATGGGTCGCTCGTGCTTCTAAAACGACTCGACGGATCGGTGTTAAACCGACTGGCACCGTTTGAAAAACCCGGTGAGCCAACTGGACCACCGGCCTTGACGAATTCAACACGATTAAACTGCCCTCTAAGTTGATCGGGAACCGAATACACAAACGCATCTTGCTCAATACGATTCAACTGGTTTTCATCGATCTCGAACCTTAGCGTTCGGCTACCAGGCTCTATCGGCTCAGGCTCCAAAGGCACGCCATTCATATTTTCTTTATCTTCATTGGCGTTACGGAACAAGGCAATTTCCTTGACCACTTCAGGAGACAAGGAGCGATTGGTCCGATCCCTAACGTCTACCGGCGAAAACACCATCAAACCCTGACGTAACTTATTAACCGCGTTGTCATCGATCTTTACTTCGAAGATGATGCCCTGCTGTGCCGCTTCTGCCGGGGCAGGGTGGTGGCTGCCAGATTGCCGATCGCTGAAAGCATTCGAAGTAGTTGTCGAATTCCGCGACAGCAATGAAGTGGGTGCCGGCCAATGTACCTCATCCTCCGAATCGTCCGGACCTGGCCGCTCCAGCGCGCCCAGAGGCTGCAACCCAAGCCTTGGCCTGAACTCAGCGGCATCCTCGCCTACCTGTAGCCCTGCTGCAGACACGCTACTCGACACGCCAGCAACTATTACGATTATTAGAGAAACCATTAATCCCTTCATGGAATCACTCCAACGCCTTT
>CAZKTR010000261.1:0-5149 GCA_964555525.1 uncultured Pirellulaceae bacterium | reverse complement strand
AGCTCTGCACCGGAACCACGCTACCGGCAGGTGCCAAGTTCAGACCCCAGTCGTAGTCCAAGTACGTGATCGTTGCCGATCCGCTGGCGGCTAACTGAGCCGCACCAGCAGGCATGAACTGTGACAAGTACTGCAAACGCTCGCCATCGGTGCGACCGAAATCTTCTCCGAACCACTGAATAATCGGCGACAATCCAAGCTGACCACGCTGCAAATCATAACTGAATTTTTCGGGCGTCTGAAAGAACAACACTGCGCTGTTGGACAGTTGTTGATCCAACGATTCTGCAAAGTAGGCTCGCTGAGACAACTGCGGACAACCTTTTGATGCACAAACGATCGCAAAGTGAATCCGAGGGTCGCCCATCTTGCGGAGGACTTTGTGTTCAATGTCGTTCAACGAATACTCTTGTCCGCCCACGGGCAATTTGAAATCGTCCCAAATGTTGTAACCACTGGCATCGGGAGCGTGGTCCTTGATGCTTTTGGTAGGATACAGTTGCAGGATGCCTTCAAGGGTCAACGCGTTATAGGCATTGATCCAAAACGCCATTTCCGACTGACGACTGGCTTGAAGTGAAGTGTCAACCGACTTCATGCCCAGCAAGTAATTGAGCAGGATTGATCGGTCTTGCGAGTTAGATTGCCAAGTGACGTAATCTACATTGCCGCGTTGATCGACGTACTTTTGCAGTAGCGAATCGAATCCGCGATGGTCGTATTGGTCAAAACCGACACGGGTTATCTGGCGCTGCTGTGTTGGCTGAGCCTGATATGGCGATGCTTGTGAAGGCTGCACGTAACTCTGCTGAGGCTGATAGGTTTGCCCATAGCTTTGTTGAACGGCTTGTGACGGTATTATTTGTTGCGTTTGAAATCCGCTGCTTCTGCTGCCTGATTGAGCTGTACTGACTTGCGTCAAAACCATCAAACAAAGTGAAGCAATGGTTGTTGCAACGATGTTCTTTAAATACGACTTCATGGTTCACTCCATTAAACGAAGGGGATGTTAACAAAGAGACGTTCAAATATCGTGCCACTTACGTAATGTTAAAATTTTCCAACTAAACAGGCCTGCTGTCTTACCCAAAGCCTGCTTACGTATCCAAAAGTACGGTTTTCGCGTGCAAGCATCGGCTTCTCAAATTCGATTTGACGACAGTTCTTGCAAAATTGACACGCCAGCAGTGAGGTTTACAAACCGATAGTACGAGCTAGCATTTTAGATCAAGCAACGCTCTCGATTTCTAAAGGCTCTCATGCAACCTTCGCCGACCGCTGAAAAAAAACACTCTCCACTATGCCGACAAATATTCATTCGATTTAATTTTTCAAAATCGATATCGGCTGGAATATTGCTGGCGTTGTTCTTCTGCTGCAATAGTGCGGTGGCAGAACTAACGGTTGCGTCGCCATTCACTAACAACGCCGTGTTGCAACGTGATATGCCGGTTCCCGTATGGGGCACTGCTGACGCCGCAACCACCATCACGGTGAAGTTTGGCAATCAACAGAAATCGTCGGTTGCAGATAAAGATGGAAATTGGAAAGTACAATTGGACCAAATGCCAGCGAGCTTCGAACCTCGAACGCTCGAAGTTTCAAACGGCATGAACAAGATTTCTCTCTCCAATGTCTTGGTTGGCGAAGTCTGGATCTGTTCGGGGCAGTCGAATATGCAGCAGGGAGTTTCGGTGGCTCCAGACATTAAGGCCTTGCTCAAAAAGGCGAAAAACCTTCGTACCTTCGAAGTCAAACGCATGGTTGCGATGACCGAACAAAACCGTTTGGAAGGCAAATGGGTTGAGGGATATCCGAATAGCGCGGTGGCTTTTTCGTTTGCTTATTTTCTTGAGGAGGCGGGGGATGTTCCCGTTGGAATCATTTTGTCTTGCTGGGGCAGTTCGTCACTGGAAGCTTGGATGCCACGCGACATGGTCGAGACAGTACCGCACTTCAAGACCGTGATGGAAGAGTTCGATGCAGATACTGAAACACAGGAAAAGATCAATTCGATTCTTACTGGAAAGCGCCCTTGGGGGCGGCAGAATGATATCTATTTGCGCCGCCAAGCCAATATTTTGTACAACGCGATGATACACCCGCTGATCCCGTACGCGTGTCGAGGTTTGGTATGGTATCAGGGAGAGCGAAACTCGCAGTCGATGCTTGGGATGAAAAAGGAACCTTGGTTTGGTCGTCACTCCGGAATGCTAAAATATGGTGATACGCTCAAGGCTTGGATCCAGCGTTACCGGAAAGCTTGGCAAGCCGACCAAATGAAATTCATGATCGTGATGCTGCCGGGTTATTTCAAGCCACTTAAAACGGGTCCCAAGACGGATGCTGAAAATCCCACTGCTCACTCGTGGGCTTGGATGCGTGAGTCGCAACTGAAAGCGCTTGAATTACCTCATACGTCCGTCGTCAACACGATCGACTTGGGCGACATAAAGAATATTCACCCCAAAGATAAATTGCCGATCGGCAAGCGGTTGGCGCTCCTAGCAACACGGGATCTTGGACTCGACGTCCAAGCGGAGGGGCCGATGATGCAACGAGTCGAATTGCGTGACGAGCAATTGGTGGTTCACTTTAGCCATGCTGATGGGCTCAAGACAATCGATGGGAAATCGCCGTCTGCGTTTTGGCTGGCCGATGACGCTGGGGAGTGGGTCAAAGCCGAAGCCCAACTGAAGAACCAGACGGTGGTGCTGACTTCTTCCAAAATCAAAAAACCGCGATACGTTCGTTACGCCTTTGCTGGCAAGCCTACCGTCAACTTGGTTAACTCGGCTGACCTGCCTGCATATCCGTTTCGCACTGACCGTTTTAAACCGTAATTGTGTCTGGCAGCTGCAACAGGTTTGTCCGATACCGGCAGCATTACGATTGAACAAGCAGGAGAACATGTAATAGGTTTCACACCATTGATGAGGGACTGAAACCGATTTACCTGTGCTCGGTTCGTTAAATTCCAATCGAAACCAAGTGGAATTTAGGCTTTTGACCGGGATAAATGAGCGTAGCGGTTTTTCGTTAGTTGACAGCGTTCGTATTTAGCACGGCGGATAATTGTGATTGATAGAAAACTGTTGTGCCGCAAAACTGGTTTGATAAAATCCGCCCTTACTACTAAGCGCACGAACCAGCTATTTTGGTTGTTTCGTTTTTCTAAAACATTGAGCGCGTTATTCAATTCATCAATCATGTAATTATTGGATATGTGATGGGAATGAGACATTTCTTAAATTTGCTGCTGTTACTTGGATTCACCGGATTCTTAACCGCTGATGCGAACGGGCAACTGCTGTATTCGACCGTCAACAATTCAAACCAACAGATACTACGCCAAATCAATTTGGACGGTACCGGAGACGTCGTTTTCAACATTCCAGGTTTGGCCAACGCCTCCAGTTCGGTGTTTTCCAACGACGGTCGATTAATCGGCGTTCGTGGTCAGACACCTGCTCAAACAGCAAATCAGGTCAGCTTTAACATCTTCGTTTTTGATCCGACCACCAACCAGACGCGGCAGATAAGCAATAACGTAGATGTTTTCGATCTGTATACGGGAATTCGAACATTTACGGACACAACTGGTAAGTCTTTCTCGCCCGACGGCACTCTATTGGCAGTCGCTAATTGTGTGTCGGTGCTTTTTCCGCCAACTCCCGATTCCCCTTCCACCAGCGCTAACCGACGCTTTATGACGTTTTTCCGTGTATCCGACGGTCAACAGCTAGGCGCACGGGTGGACGATTCCGGCTTGAGTGGATCCAGCACTGGAGGTGATGGGGTCAGTTGGTCGCCGGTGGCTGATGTGATTGCGTACCCCAGAACCACTTTCAATCCAGCAAATCCTCTTCTATCTGGACCAACACCAATCTCAGCTTTCAATTCTGCTGGGCAGTTCCTAGGCGATTTGACATCACCAACCAGCGGTGGATTTTTGGAGCAATTTATTGAGCACGATCAGTTTCCAGCGTTCTCACCCGACGGTCAGCAGTTGGCTTATTTTCGTCAACGGCGAATTGGCGTTGGCTTTAGCGGCCCAACTCAATTGGAGCTAAGGATTGCGGGCGTTGCTCTACCCATTTTGTCGTTCGACGCTGGTCAACTACCCAGCGGATTGAGTTGGTCACCGGACGGGACCCAACTGGCCTTTAGCGTTGGTAAGCAAGGTACCGAGAACGTTCCAGGAATTGGCACGTTTTTTGAAAATAACCCGGATCCAGGCACATTGTCGGTTGGCATTGTCAATGCCGACGGTTCCTCACCAACGCCTTTTCTGTCTCCCATCGCCGCGTCTCCTGAGTACTTTCCAGAAACTACTAGCACTGTCAGATTGGGCGACGTCAGCCTGGATGGGGCCGTTAACTTTTTAGACATTTCACCATTCATCGCGGCTCTGTCCACCGGAGAGTTTCAAGCCGAAGCAGATATTGACCAGAATGGGATGGTCAACTTTTTGGATATCTCGCCGTTCATCGGACTCCTGAGTGGTCAACAATAAGCGCGGTAAGTAGTCTGGCGACTCCAGCTACATTCATTGGACTTCGATGTTAGGCCAGTGGAATCAGCTTTGCCAGTTTTGCTCGCTTGCTGGCGATGTCCGGGAGGCGTTTTTGATCAAGCTCGTTCAAAAACGCTTGCTTGGCCTGCTCCAAAAGATGCTTCAACCCGCAAGCCGGCTCGATAACGCAACCTTCTTCGGATCCGAAACACGCAACTAACTCCATGTTCGTTTCCGTATAACGAAAGATCTCACCGATCGATACTTCCAATGCCGCCGGCGTGATCATAAACCCGCCGTTTCGACCACGCACTGATTCCACCCAACCCGCTCGCACCAAAGTTTGAGCTACCTTCTTGGGCACTGCTTGGCTGCTGATCGTAGCAGCGATTAGAAACGCGTTTATAAACGATAGCGATAAACCAAGCGACGAAGATCTACCACTGAAGACCTGATTTTAAATGCAGCGAATGCGAAGGCCGTCTTCGCTAAGTACAAAAATCTTGTGCTCGTTCAACGCCACCACATTGGTGACTTGCTCCGATGTGATCGATTTACCGCTAGCATTTGCTTTCGTAATCAGATCATCCAAAACCGCCCAGCGATCGGCGTCGAGCTTCAATCCGATCGATT
>CAZKTR010000260.1:0-5174 GCA_964555525.1 uncultured Pirellulaceae bacterium | reverse complement strand
GTTCTTAGAACACTCAGTTCTTAGAACACTCAGTTCTAGGGCGGCTAAAAAGCTGGAAACCATTCAGTGTTTAGGAGCCGGCTGTTTTGCGATAGCAGTTCTCGATTTGTAAGTTCTTTCAACTGGCCAGCACGTGGAAACATCAATCCCTCGATTTTTACGCTATCTGCAGGTCGAGCGTAATTCTTCTGAGTTGACGATTAAGTCTTATCGCGAGGATTTAGAGCTGCTGTACGGCTATTTGTGCGACTCGATGGGCAAGTCACCTGCGCCCAGCGAGATCACTCCGCTGGAGCTTCGAACTTACGTGGCGGCGTTACACGATGCGGGGTACGCGAAGAGTTCGATTTCTCGGCGTTTGGCGTCGCTGCGAAGTTACTTTCGGTTTGCTCAACGCGAAGGGCTCTGTGAATCCAATCCTGCCAAGCCGCTTCGCAATCCACGTCGTGAGCGAAAGCTGCCTCATTTTTTGACCAACCGCGAGATTGGCAAGTTGCTTAATGCTCCGCCGAAGTCAGACGCGATGGGTTTGCGTGACCGAGCGATTCTAGAAACGCTTTATTCGGCGGGTTTACGTGTAAGCGAGTTGGTGGGTATCAACGAAGCCGATTTGGATTTTGATGGTGGGTTGGTTCGCGTTCGCGGGAAAGGCAAACGTGAGCGGCTGGCGCCGCTGGGAAGTTTTGCGATGCGGGCTTTGAAAGCATGGTTGCGAATGCGTTCCCCCGCGAAAGGCCTAGCCAAGGAAGAAGCAGATGCCGTATTTTTGAATAAATTCGGTAAGCGCTTGAGCACTCGGAGCGTCGGTAGGATGCTGGAGAAGTACCTCAAGATAACGGGGTTGGACCAACGTACATCACCACATACTTTGCGACATAGTTTCGCAACTCACTTGCTGGACCGAGGGGCCGATATCCGTTCGGTGCAGGAGTTGCTGGGGCACAAAAGTTTGGTGACGACCCAGATATACACCCACATCAGTACCGCTGGTTTGCGTGCGGCTTATGAAAAGGCTCATCCGCGAGCCCGGCAGTCGTCTTAGCGAGTATGTTCGGCGGTGGGCGATTCACGGGCAAATGTATGCTGGCTCGCGGAAAGCCAAATGGTCGGCTTGGCGTGTTTGCTTTAGGTAGCAGTGGCTTGCGTGGTTTCCTTAAGTCATTGCTTTTGTCTACATTGCCGAGCAAAATCCATAGAGCAATTCAGCGATTGCTGATATAGTTTGCAGATCAAAACATCACCTCAAAAAACAGATATGATTTCTTTCGTTTTCCAAAAATCAAACACTCTCCAAAAACGTTTTGTTCGTCTTTTCGGTTTCGCGTTACTGGCCATATTCTTGTGTTGCTCGTCCACGATCGCGCAAGAACCAGTCTTTGATGCTGAATTCAAGGTCAAAACAGATGCTCGGCTGGGCATGGTGAGTTTGTACTTCACGGTGCCCGATGGTTGGCATTGTTTTTCAACGACCCAAGGTCCAGGCGGACCGATCAAGTCAAAAATTACTGTCAAGGGTGACGGGGTTAAGGTCGTCGGTGATTTCGTTCCGCTTGTGCCAGCGAGTACTCATAAAAGTGATATCTTTGACGGCATCGTCGTTGAAGAGCACGAAGGCCTCGTTACTTGGCAAGCACCGATTGAATTTGACGCCGGCGTTGATCCGTCGAAAGTAGAGCTGACGGTAAAGTACAGCGGGCAAAGATGTACCAATGATGGACTGAGTTGTAAGCAAGTCAATGAAGAACTGACCGCCAAGTTTGTAGGTTTTGAAAAAGACCTGGCAGTGCCCGAGCAAAAACCAGCCAAAGTAGACCAGGCGAGCGATGGCAAGAAAGGCACGCCCAAAAAGTTGAAGCTGGAGATGTTTCGATCGAAAAGTTTACACGTCGAGTATTCAGGTTCAATTTGGACCGACGATGGTAAGCAAAATTTTAAGCCTGGTGATGAAGTGACGTTAGAGATCACTGCGGTACCAGTGGATGACTATCATTTTTACGCTTATGAAATCATTGATCCAATGTCGCCTTCACCGACGTTGATTTCTTTTGAGGCGCCATCCGGATGGCAGGTTCTTGAACCGACCGTTTCGGTTGATCCCGTGGAGCATGAAGGGGCCTTGGAGCACAGTGAGCCCACAACTTGGTCGTTCAAAGTTAAAATCCCAGCGGATGCTGCTGTTGATCAAGTGGTTTCGATCACCGGTGGAATTCATATGCTCACTTGCAGAGAAACTTGCGATCGGCCAACCGACACGCAATTCGCAGTCAAAATCCCGATGGGGACTGATAGTGCTGCGGCCTTAGAGTTTTCAAAAGGTAAGTCGGGGACGGTAAAGAAAGCAATTAAAGCAGGAAACTACGCTGGCAATATGAAAGGTAAAGCCGCGGCCGAGAAACCGGCAGGCGAAGCCGTACCAGCCACTGAACCCAAAACGGGCGAATCGGAGCATGCCGAGCCCGAGAAGGCTGTGCAGGAGGACACCCCCGAACAGATCGAAGCCATGGCTCGTCTATATAAAGCGGATGAGAAAATCAAATTCTTGGACTCCGCCGACATGGAAGCCAATCCCGTTGGTTCAGGTGGAACCAGTGATCAGAAGCAAACTTCGTTGGGCATTGCCTTGCTGTTTGCTTTTCTTGGTGGAGCGATTTTGAATTTGATGCCTTGTGTGTTTCCCGTGTTGGGGATCAAAGTCATGGGCTTTGTTAAGCAGGGTGGCGAAAGTCAGGCCAAAGTTCGTATGCATGGTTTGGCGTTCGCAGCAGGTTTAGTAGTTTCAATGTGGATCTTGGCCGGCGGGTTATTGCTCCTGAAAAACGTAGGGGGCAAGAACATTATATGGGGCCAGCAAATGGCGAACCCATTTTTCGTTGGCGGTATCATTGTGTTACTGTTCTTGTTGGGTTTGAACATGGCAGGTGTCTTTGAAGTCGGTACTTCATTGAGTTCCGTGGGCGGCAAAGCCTCGAACAAAGAAGGTTACGGCGGGTCATTTTTCTCTGGAGTACTTACGACGTTGATCGCGACTCCTTGCTCAGGGCCGTTTCTTGGAACAGCAATGACTTACGCTTTGTCGCAGTCGGGTGTGATTTCGATGCTGATGTTTACCGTATTTGGTTTAGGGATTGCTCTGCCCTATGTGTTACTTTCCTTTTTCCCGCCTTTGATCAAGCGACTGCCCAAGCCTGGTCCGTGGATGGAGACTTTCAAAGTCACCATGGCCTTTGCACTGTTTGCAACCGTTGCTTTCTTTATGCAAACCTTCGGTGCTCAGACAGGGGTTGCTGGCATTAGTTACATGCTCATGGGTTTGGTGATCATTGGCTTGGCGGCTTATTTCTATGGTTCCTTTGGCGAAGGACATATCGCCGCTGGGAAACGTTGGGCCTTCGGGTATCTAATGCCTGGCTTGATTGCCGCCGCTGGATTTTGGGTGGTTTTCAATGGCACCACGCAAGCTGCAGTAAGTGTCGCCCACAGTGGAGGCGCGATCCCGTGGGTGAATTGGAATCCTGGTAAAGTCCAAGATTCGATCAATAAAAAACAGATCGTATGGGTCGACTACACCGCTACTTGGTGAGGTACGTGCATCGCTAACGAAGTGAGTATCGCTTCAAATACAAAATTGGTTAATCGTCTTAAAGCTCTCAATGTGTCGTTCGTGAAAGTTGATTTTTCATCTGACCGAGAGCGCGAGGCCGAATGGACAGAACTAACACGCACTGGATCCGATGCGCTTCCAGTAAACTTTATTTATCCGCCCAATTATCCGAACGAGCCAGCAATCAAACTGAGTGCTAATGTCTTGCCGGGGGAAGTAAACCGCGTTCTGGACCGAATGGAGAAGATCATTGCCTTGGAGAACTAATAGGCTTTGAGAGTTGCAATGTCGCAAATGCATTTTCAATCTTACAAACAAGCGAGCTGGCTGCTGAGTTGGTTCGCTTGTTTCTTTTTATGTGGGGCGACGGTCTGGCCGTCGTGCACAGAGGCGCAGACGACGCAAGCGGAATCCAGCCTGCCGACGAAACGGGCGACAAAACAGCAAACCGAAGATTTCGAAGATCGAGCGGTTGATTCGATCTCGCGGTGGGGCATACTTCGAGACAAAGGTGTTTCCGAATCAAGCGGTTTAGCTCGGTCTGCAGTAACCGATTGTTTTTGGACCATCAACGACTCCGGTAGTCGCACAGATCTGTTCTTGTTCTTGTTCGGCGACCGAGGCAAGCAACGTGCGCGGGTCAAGCTTGAGAACGCCGTCAATAAAGACTGGGAGGCAATGGCAAGTTTCACGCTGGCGGGCAAACACTGGGGGGTGGTGGCTGATATCGGTAACAACCTGCGGTCGCGAGAAACTCATCAGTTGTACTTTTTTCAGGACCCAACTGATGCCAAAGTCCCGCCGAAATCACAAAAGGACTTTGAGAAACTAAAATCCGTCCGCGCGTTGCCGTTCAAGTTCACTTATCAAAACCTCCCCCCCGATCAAGCCGCGAAGGACGATTCGGATCCAGTCAAACAAGACTGCGAGGCCATGGCGGTGGACCCCCTGACGCTTGATATTTGGTTTGTTGAAAAGGTCCATTTAAATCGCGATCGCAAAGTAGTTCCAAGCATTTTTGTTTTACCAATGCCAAAGGCTCAGTTGGCTTCACATGCCAATCGAGAATACGGTGAAGCTATCGCCACCAACGAAAAGCCCACCGAACCAGTAGCCAGGCGGATCGGGTCGTTCCCGACTCGCTACGTGTCGGGCATGTCGTTTTCGCCCGATGGTAAAAAGTTGATTGTCAGGAATTACTTGACGGCTCATCTGTACATTCGCCCTGAAGATAAAACATGGCGGCAAACAGTGGTCGATCAAAAACCACTGATCGTTGCATTGCCGTTGCAGGGCCAAGGTGAGGCGATTTGTTTCGCGGCGGATTCACAACACGTGATTGTGACCAGCGAAGGAGTCCGTAAGCCGATTTGGCAGATAGATCTTCAAGTCTACTTTGATAAGTTTAAAGCGAAGCAGTAACGCGGTTTCAAATCCGCAACCACCCTGCCCTACTCCTCAGATGAAATCAGCGGTTTGTTATGAGTCAGTTATCGATCGATCAACTATTACCGCACTTGCAACTGCTGGATGATCGCCAAGATCTCATGCTGCAGCAGGTGATCCAGTTGTG
>CAZKTR010000259.1:0-5210 GCA_964555525.1 uncultured Pirellulaceae bacterium | reverse complement strand
CTAGCGCGAACGGCTCACAGGCGTGACCGCAGGTTCGCAAGGCTTTCAGGTTCCTTGCTAACGTTGTTAGCTACATCGTGTGTGGTAGAGCCACTAGTTCAGTGCGTTGCAAGGCAGAGCCTTGCAACGAGGTGGTGTTAACCTGATCGCCAGCTTAGTTGTTCGGTCGGCGCATAAGACAGGCCGGAGGCAACTGTCGCCACCTTTTGCCTACGCGTTAACTGTTTTTCGAGTAAAGAACCGACTAAAAGTACTGCGAACCGATTCTGTGACCAGCGGAGGTTCCGGCAAGTTCAACCGTAACATCCACACCAACAAAGCGATGCCGAAGGCCGTCATGAACAAACCTGGCACAACCGAGTACTGATACATGCCGCCATCGGTCGAAGTCAAAAACAAATCCAAAGACGTCGACTCAACCACTCTTGCTTTCGCCGATGAAAGCAGAACCGTCATGCTGTTGTGCGTCAAGTGAAACAACATGCAAGGGAAGATACTCTTTGTTTGAACAGCTATGATCGCCATCACCACCCCAACCACGCTCGTGATCACGCTCTGTTGCAACACACCATGAGCGATACCGAACAGCACGCTTGTTAACAGGATCGCTTGCCATTTGTTTCGCAGCGACTGCATTCCGGACAGGATGAATCCGCGGAACGCAAGTTCTTCAAAGATCGCCGGAGCCAACGCAAACACAGCTAAGATCGCAAAGATATTTGGTGCGGTTCCAAGAATGTTAGCAACGGCATCCTGCAGTTGGAACATATCTCCGCTGGGCGGATAAACGACCATCACCAAACCAGTGAACCAGGTAAACAAAGGACTCAACATGATCGCCATCAACACTGCCGCACAAGCTGCTGCTGGGCTACACATATTCAACTTCAAAGACTTGCCGGGACTTCGGGTCAACAGCAACGCCATGATGATTCCGGGAACCGCAATCGTGGCCGCCAAAATAATGACCGTCGTCTTGGCGAAATCGAAAAAATCCTGAGGGGCGGAAACTGCAAAACCGATGAAGAATTTTGCCACCAAAATGACCATCGCACATAAAATCGCGTTTGCAAAAGACGGCAACTGCTCTCGCTCTCGCAACACATGGCGAAACCAAGTTCCCACGCCAAACCGCTCGCTTGGCCGGAACAACACGGACTCACTGTTAAATTGATGCACCACCCAACGAACTGCAAACCAACAGCAAGCGAAGGAAACAATACAAACCGGACCACCAAATCGGATACATTCAGCGTATTGGCCTTCAATCAAACCACGCAAGAATAGCATCAAACCGGTCACCGGAATCAGACTCGTTCCAAAATCCAGTTTGATCGAAGGCATCATCGGGATCATCATCAACGGCATGCTGATCATCATCAAAGGCACCAAATAATACTGGCCTTCTTTTGAACTCCTAGCGAACGCAGCGGCCGCTAAAGCGATTGCACTAAACAGTGCCGAAATCGGAATCAATGCCAACAATAGCCAGCCAACGCTCCCCAGTGGTGGAACACCTAGCCCCATACCGCCAGACATACCGCCCATACGCGAGGCCACAAACAACCCCGTAAACGCCATACTAATCAAGTTCAATAATGCAGTGGTCACACTGAAGGACATCACGGTTAGCAGTTTGCCGATTGCGATCTCGGATCGAGCAGCGGGGCTACTCAATAAAGTCTCAAATGTACCACGTTCTTTTTCACCAGCACACAAATCGATTGCAGGATAAAACGCTCCAGTGAGTGACCAAACCATTATGATGAAAGGAAACAGTTTTGACCAAATTGCCGTCTGTTTACTTTGCTTATCGGCAACATCGGCATCGACCACTTGAATACTCGACACCATCTCGGGTGAGATGCCGTTGTCAGCAAGTCGTTGTTTGATGACTTTTTTTTGCCATCGATCAATCACAGATTTAATTCGGTGAGCACCGATGCGAGATTGGTCTGAGGCTGAGTTTTGAAAGATGTATATCTTTGGCGGTGAATTCGCACGTGCCACAACCGCGGCATCTCCTTCGGCTGCTAGATCATCCGGAACAGGGAACTTCGAGGGCGCCACAACGGCGACATCTAAGCCACGTTCTTTCATCTCTGCTTGAATCAATTGATCAACCAATCCCGCTGCAGCCGAAGAATTTGGACTCTCACGAAACTGACTAACCAATTTTCTGAGTTCATCATCTTCTGGAAGGGCCAACGAAAGCTGCAACAACTCCGCTTCGCTTTCGCTAACCAAGCCGTCGCTGATCTGGCCGTCGACTACCAATGACGGCGATTGCGGCAAGTTATCGTTGCCGATGATCCAAATTTTAGCAGGATACTCTCGCATGAATTGAGCGACCTGCAACATTGCCATCCCCATTAACGGGTACAGCACGATGGGCATCACCACGACAGTAAACAATGTACGCCGATCGCGCAATTGATCACGAAGTTCGCGATTGAAAATGAGTTTTACGTTGGGCCACTTCATTTGAATCTATACCTGCTGTGCGACGAAGTCGCGTTGAGTGGCTTCGGACTCCGCAATCAACTGAAAAAACAGTTCTTCCAAATCGTCTTCTCGATGGATTTCGGTCAGCTTTTCGATCGTTCCTTCGGCCAAAATCGTCCCGCGATTCATGATGGCAATTCGATCGCACAGTCGCTGCACCTCGGTCATGATGTGCGACGAAAAGATCACACACTTACCTTGTTCACGGACCTGTTCGACCGTATTCAAAACTTCACGAGCGGACAGAATATCCAAACCCGATGTAGCCTCATCGAAAATCAATACGGGTGGATCGTGAATCAAAGCTCGAACGATCGACACCTTTTGTTTCATACCTGTCGACATCTTGCTCCCCAAAATATCGCGAATATTGTTCATTTGAAAACGCTCAAACAGCACTTCCATTCGACGATGAAGTTCAGCAATTTCGATTCCGTACAACTGCCCAAAGTACTGCACCATTTCCCAAGCAGTCATCCGGTCGTAGATCGCAGTGTTGGTTGACACAAACCCAATGTTACGTCGTACCTGTTCGGGATCTTCAACGACATCAAAACCGTTAACGATCGCAGTTCCATCGGTAGGTTTTAGAACGGTACTTAAGATTCGCAGCGCGGTCGTTTTGCCAGCGCCGTTGGGGCCGAGCAAACCATAGATCTGACCAGGCATTGCATCGAAATTGATTCCCGACAGAGCGGTGAACCCATCGTTTTGCAATTCGTTGTATCTTTTAGTAAGGGCTCGAACGTGGATCATACGTTTAGGCGATCATGCGATTGGGGAGATTGAGGCGATTTTACAGGTCCGATCATGCGGAGCACAAACGATCATGCGGGGCATCAAGTTAGTTTGGTCTTTCGTGGCGACGACGCCGATAAATCAATGCCAGTGATCGAAGGTTAGCTCACGAAATCGCACCGTGCGAAGCAAGTTTCGCAGATCGTTGGTCCGATTTTGTTCGGGTTGCAACAGTCGTGAGGATGTTGCCAATGCCGTGGGCTCAAAGCAAGTAATCAATAGAGAGAATGTTGGAATGGACCAAACAAACTTTGACCAATCAGCTGTAGGCGATGCGTTTCAACCCGCCATCGTAAACACCCCAGACACCTCGGATTCTTTAGATGAAAACAACACGTTTTCCCCGGTTCGCCCCGAATCTATCGAAGACGCAGGCTTGCGTCTGAACGACTTGTTCCCGTTGGCATTGAAGTTTCTCTTTCTGCACGGAAATGCGTCCGGCAACCGAATCGCTGAACAAATCAAACTTCCCTTCGAACTAACACTTCCAGCATTAGAGTCCTTGAAGGCCGACTTATTGGTGGTACTGAAGACCTCTGCGGGGATTGGTGATTACGAATACGAATTGACGCCCAAGGGTGTCGAGCAAGCTCGGCTTCACTTGTCACGCAGCACTTACTGTGGGGCAGCCCCGGTAAGCGTCGCCGAATACAAAGACTCTGTCTTCCGCCAGTCGATCCGAAACTTAAATCCCAACTTCGATGACGTTGCAAACGCATTGTCAGATTTGGAAGTCACCAGTTTGATGATCAACCAAATGGGACAAGCCATCAATTCCGGCAAAAGCATGTTCTTGTTCGGAGCACCGGGCAACGGTAAAACGAGTTTGGCCACCCGCGCTATTAAGTCAATCAGCCCTGCACTTTGGATCCCTCGGGCAATCACGGTTGGCGGAGAAGTGATTCGTTTATATGACCCCTCGGTTCATACCGCAATGCCGTTGCCGGAGTCCACCGGACTCACTCGCACAGGTCTGCAAGTCGATGACCGCTGGATCCGAATTCAGCGTCCAACGATCGTTGTCGGTGGTGAACTCGAAATGAAACATCTTGAAGCAACCTTGAATCCGGTTACCGGCATTATCGAAGCGCCGATTCACGTCAAAAGTAACTGCGGTTGCCTAGTTGTCGATGACTTCGGTCGCCAACAAATCTCTTCCACCGAATTGCTCAACCGCTGGATCGTACCGATGGAATCGGGCGTCGATTACCTGAACCTTCCATCTGGTCGGCAAGTATCATTGCCCTTCGAACAGTTCTTGGTTTTCTCAACCAACCTTGAACCAAGCTCATTGTGCGACGAAGCGTTCCTCCGCCGGATCCCTTACAAGATCGAAGTCTTTGATCCAACCGAAGAGCAGTTCCGCAACCTATTCAATAAAGAACTGGTCACTCAGGGATTTGAGTTTGAAGCGGATACGGTTGATCAATTGATCGAGTATCACTACAAACGCGCCAACCGACCGTTTCGTTTTTGTCACGTCGGTGACCTAATCGCTCAATGCCGCGACTTCTGTGACTTCCACGGAAAATCACTCCAGTTCAATCGCGACATTGTTGAACTTGCGGTATTGAACTACTTTGGCGGTATCATGCCAATCCAGTAATTCACTTACAAACAATCGCAGCATGCTTATAAAAGCGCGCGTGGTCGATTGATACGTGAATCAAATTAAGATAACCTTTTAGGGGCTCGTCAATCATTGACGAGCCCCTTTTTTTGGTCAAGCCAACCCACCCGAACATGCCTGACACAATCTCCGTCTCTCAACTCACGCGCCAGATCAAAGCGTCGCTGAACAACCGTTTCCCATCGGTATGGATCGAGGGAGAGATCTCAGGCATTACGCGTCCAAGTTCCGGGCACGTCTATTTGACGCTCAAAGACCCCCACGCACAAATCAACGG
>CAZKTR010000258.1:0-5218 GCA_964555525.1 uncultured Pirellulaceae bacterium | reverse complement strand
AAAAGAAGTTGAAACCAATCGTGAACGCGTTCAACGCTGACTAAGAGACGACTACGACGATCAGGTTCGCAAGAAAAAGCAGTTAGACAAAAACAACCTCGACCAAAACAACTTCTCGGTGCACGTGAGCTAGGCAACCAAGAAGCTCATTTCCGCTCACCGCTGAGAGAGTCAAATAACACAACTCGGCTTCGAACCCCGGCTCTCATTCTGCTAGGTATAACGGTTGGAAACACTATACTACCAAGACTTACTCCTATTTGTGTCGAGTTTCCATGACTCCACTTGCAAACTGCTTTTACCTAAATTCTACTAAGGCCGGGGATGATGACAGCAAATTAGCTTGGCGGATATTCTAGTGAACTCAAAAACCTCTCAAGCCGACAATTCCAGCACCGGTGACCTGGCCAGCGTTGACAACAAAGCCGGCAAACGCACTTGGAATGAATTAATCGAACAGGCCAAAGGTGGCTGTGATTTAGCTTTAGTAGAAATCATTGAGCAATTCGAAACGTACCTGTTGATGGTCGCAAAAACAGGAATGAAAAACTCGCTCCAAGGAAAATTCGGCGCATCGGACATCCTCCAAATTAGCCTAATCGAAGCTCATAAATCGATCGAGAAATTTAATGGAACTTCTGTAAGTGAGATTCGAAATTGGTTGAAGCGAATCGTCCTAAACAATTTACTTGACCAATCGAAACAATACACCGGAACTCATAAACGTTCACTCGACCGTGAAAACGCAATGGGCTCGCGGGACCTTCCGTCTGGCCTAGACACTCCGAGCGTTGTGATTCGCCGGGAGGAAACGGATGCCAAGCTAATGCAACTGGTAGACGCGCTACCTGAAAAGCAAAGATTCGTTGTCGAGGCCCGCCACCGCTTCGGATTGAGCTATGCTGAAATCGCAGTTCAACTAGGTACCAGCGAGGTAAACGCCCGGCAACTTTGGTCTCGGGCTGTAAAACAACTTCGTGAAAGGTTAGATTCCCAATCGGAAAACTGAATCACTTTGGACCCTCTTGCGATTTGTTCAACTAAACGACTTTAGTATCTGAACTGGAAGATAAATACGCAAACACAAATAAGATTTCCTGAACTAGGTAGCACAGGAAAATAAACAAGTGGATTGTGAAACAAAAATAGATGTGGTGTCCATAGTAGATCCCTTCAAAGGCAAGCGGGTGACCTATCATTCCGAAAACGGGAGCAACCAAGTTTCCAAGATTGAAAATCGCACCGACCAATGCAGCCCAGCGCTTTCGTTTGATACACATCCAGCCCAACAACACGATGGGCATCGTGGATGTGGTTAGAATCAGAAAAGCCTCTCCTACGGCCCTATTGAGACCTTCCGGAGAAACAACTTCACACAATATCCCAGCGACTGCGGCAATGACCAGCCAAATTGCGATCAGCCCGCCACTGATCATTGCAAAACGCCCCGCCGTCGGCAGCCACGACTGCCTAGCGTGCCAGAACTGATACTTCGATACAGCTGAAATTGACTGGCCTTCGATTTTCTCACCCGCAAGGCACCGTTTCAGATCCAGCGCCAAATCTTTCGCAGTTTTGTAACGAGCCTCTGGATTTAGACATAAGCAGGTTTTCACGATCTGATAAACGCCTTTCGGCAAATCCGGGCGACAGCTCGCAAGCTCCACGGTGTGTGAATTACGAACATTGTCCAGGACTTCATGGAAGCTGCGTCCACCAACCGGTGGTTGGCCCGCTAGCAACTCAAAGAGGATTGCACCGAGCGAGTAGATGTCTGCGGCGGATGCGCTTTCCTCACTGGGCCCAATTCTGCATTTCCACCCATCGAGCTGCTCCGGCGCCATGTAAACTGGCGTGCCTATCAAAAAACTTGAGTGCGTGTTGATCTCGCCTCCATGTAATTTACTCAGACCAAAATCAGCGACTTTGGGAAGAAAGGCACGCAGCGAATTCGATTTTGAATCATCGATTCGACACAGCATAATGTTTGCTGGCTTGAGATCGCGGTGGGCGAACCCGTGTTGGTGAACATGGTCAACCGCATCGGCAATTTTCATGACCAGTTCGACCGCTTCGGTCCACGGAATTGGCCCATCTGACTTTACTCGCTGTAGCCAAGCAGCCAAATCAGATCCATCACACCACTCAGTCGCCAACCAAGGAACTGGACCATCCACGTCTGCCTCACGGAACTTGACGATATTTGGATGATTGAGTTCGCTGACCAGTGCGGCTTCGGTCGTAAAGCGTCTAAGCTTTTCCTTCTCGACCAGCACCTCACGCCGGGGTACTTTCACAGCCACTGATTCCTTGGTCCGCGGGTCTGTCGCAAGGTAGACAATTCCAAAGCCACCAGCACCGACCACTCGCTGAATTTCGTAGCGTCCCCAACACCGATCCACTCCAGCACCAATCGGAACGCTCAACCTGTCATTCCACAGGCGATCCAAGCGGCTTTCTAGACTATCAGCTTTGTTTGATTCGTTTGCGTCAAGGGCCATTGAGAAGTGCCAGATAAGTGCTTCAGAACACCTAGGCATTGTATTTGATTGATCGCTTAAAACATCCAATGTACGCGTCAGCCTGACCAGAAAAGTCAATTTGTGTGTCACAAAATCGAATATCCGTCGCCCTAGGTCACCTTTAGCCCAAATCCTCGTTAGATCACTAATATCCTCACTGGGGCAGGTTCTCAGTTTTTTTGACTTCGGCGCACACACAGGTCGTTTCGAGTATTTTGAAATATTTAAATTTCTGTGTCACAACATCGATACATTCTCGCCTTAAAAAGTAAGCAGCCAAGCCTGTCACACGAGAAAACTTACCTCACTTTTGCATCATCGCCTAACCCCAATGAACAAATTGAACCCTAGATCCTTAGTCGGTGATCCGAATAAAATTCGACAGCTACGGCAAACACTCGGCTGGACGCAAGACGATGCGGCCACTCGTTCTGGATATTCCGCACGCCTAATCCGAAAGATCGAAGCCAGAGCAAGCGTGCGACCTGCGACGCTACGCGATGTTCTACAGTGCTACCACGAAGCACTAGAGATAAAACAGTGGAACATCAAAGACTTTTGTTGTACCAATGAAGACACTGATGTGTCCTGATTTATCTGAATGGGCTGACCAACAACGATAGCTTGAACGAATTCAGAATTTAAAATGGCGTCAGCTGGGCCAACGATTACGGTGGCATACTTTAAACGATCACGACTTGACAATGGGCTCAATATCGTGCCCAACACTACTGATCGTGCTATCGTTTGCCCCCCGGTCTTTGACGGGAGCTCCGGTAGCAAGAAGCTTCATATACCCTGCGACCAAAATCAAAACGAGCATGATGGCGCAGAGGATGTTGAGCCACTTCATTTCTTGCTCGCGGAATTTCTGAGCCTTCTCGCTTCTTCCCGAAAGCAATGCCGCAACAAAAAATACGACAAAACCAAGTGCCAACTTAACCATCACCAGCATGTGATAGGTTGATGGTAAGTCAAACGCCATAATTTTCGTAACCGCGTTATAAAGTCCCGACACCAACAAGAATAGAACTGAGATTCCCACCCACTTGGCCCAACGCCTACGAATTGCCTCTCGAAATTCTGCTGCCCTCGGATTTTCGTTGGACGCCGGGACCAACGCGAGCCTCATAAAGATCGTACCGCCCACTAGGACCGCCATCGGGATAATGTGAAGCCAACGGAAAAGTAAACCTAAGAGTTGGGTAGTATCCATGTTGAAACTTGTTGAGAAGGTGAGATGAAATACGATAGCTCCGCGCCGGAAATCGCCGGCCCAGTGCGAAACTTGTCTCATTTTAACAATTCTTGATATTAGGGATACCAAGGATGTTTGCATTTCACCTAGCAGGTAAAAAATTCTCCGTCACCATTTTCCGATACGACTCCAACATTTCCACATCGAGATCATAGCGTGTTCACTAGCCTTCCATTAATTCCAGTTCTAATGGATCCTTGAGGTGCACGACTCGGAGAGTGCTACGCAACTCGACTCTCCGAGGTGCACCTTCATCAAAACACTATTTCATAAAACGCGAAATCTCAACATGACATGCCCGTAGATCCTTTCAACACTCAGACATCTTTGATTACCAACGCGTGCGCTTAAAGTTTTTTCGTACTAGTAAACCGCTATCATCGAGGGGACTGCAAACCGCTGGCGACCAAGATGTCGCACAATAAGATTGGTGTGAAAAGAAATTATTTATCGGCTCTGCCACAACAACGTTGAGTATTTCACGCCAATCGCCATTTCAGGTAGATTTGTGCCACTGAAAATCACCACTGGCCTAGACCCGTTTTGATGAGAAAACAACGGCAATGAAATTAATTTAGATGACACTAAAAACAATGACACCCGAATCAACGGCTTGAGAGTTGCCTTAATTCGGATACGTTAGTGCCCGTCAAGGTGAAGCATTTTTCGTTTTGGCTCCGAAATAAGATCTCTACCTTGGGAATACGTAGATGAGTGGTAGGCCAACCGTTCCTTGCACGGATGCGTGCGCACCGGAACTCCCGATGACACCTCAGGTTTGGCAAGCCATTGTCATCGAGCTGAAGCTATCGCCTCAACAAACTCTGATTGTTGAGTCTATCTTGCGCGGCAACCAAGACAAGCAGATTGCAGAAGAGCTTGACCTGTCAGTCGCGACCGTACGAACTTACCTGAATCGGATCTTCGAACGCACTGACGTACGAGATCGCCTAAACCTCGTGCTAATGATTTTCAAAATGGCCCAGCAGCTGGTTTCCCAAAACAACGACGTTACATAGCACAACTCAGCTTCCAATCGTTTGGGCTTCGCTCGGTAGATATTGAAATTCATCGCAACTTAAAACTTGGCGTTTCACAGCCGATCATTATGCACAACTCCAATTCTAAATCCCCAATCGGTGGTACCAATAAACTCCGGCAACTTCGACAGTCCCTTGGCTGGACGCAAGAAGAAGCAGCCACTCGGTCTGGATATTCGGTACGCCTAATCCGCAAGATCGAATCTGGGAGAAGCGTGCGTCCCGCAACAATGCGAGATGTCCTACAGTGCTACCAAGAAGCACGAGACAGACAACCGTAGCACATAGCCGAAGTTTTGGTGAATAAAGACGCGGCACCCAACAAGTCAAAACCACGCCCGCTTTTCAAACTATGAGTCGGCTTTTTGGATTCGCCCGACGGCCCAAACCGGCACTGG
>CAZKTR010000257.1:0-5248 GCA_964555525.1 uncultured Pirellulaceae bacterium | reverse complement strand
GTCATAATTGTTTCCTTGGAAAGTTCACAAATTTGCACATCGCAACTTTGTCAGCACCTGTACGATAGCGGACGACGAAAATTGTTTCATCATCGGCTGCATAAATTATCAGCAAAAATCCTAGGTATTGCTTGAGCGTGCAAGAAAAAGTTAATCAATTCTGGGAGTTGCTTTCTTTAAGCGGTTTGCTGTCAATCAATTCAGCAAAAGAGCTAAAGGCCGAATTTTCGAGCGAAAAACTTTACGATACCGAAGCCAACGACCTCGACAGCCTGACCGCTTGGCTTGCCAGCAAGGGTGCCATCACCGAATATCAAGCCAGCGTTTTGGCCAACGGGCAACCGACCGACTTTCGATACGGTGATTATCGGTTGCTCGAGTGTATCGACAACAGCCGAGCCGAGTTTCTGGCTCAACATTCTAGTGGTTACTGTGTGGTGCTCAAATTTCTCAAAGGTACCAATCAAGACGACGCGTTGCGTTGGCGATCGGTTCGCATGCGAGGCGAGGCGATTGCGTTCTGCGACAGCCCTCATTTATTGGCTTGTTTTCAAACAGTTAAACTCGCTCAACATCGAATGCTGGTTTGCGAAGTCCCCGCTGGCAAGCAATTGAAAACCATGCTGCCTGCCAAAAGCCGGATACCAAGTAACCAAGTTTTCGCGATTGGCTTACGACTGGCTCAGGCAGTCCAACAATTGCACGACGCCGGCGTCACCCACAAAGCGATCTCGCCCGCGACGGTCATGCTGGTTTCAGAAACCGAAACTCGGCTGGCAGTCGATCCACTGTACGTCGATGCTCAATGGCTCGGCACTCAGGACGAAGAACTGCAAGCCGAGGTGTTAAATTTTCGCGCCCCCGAAATTAAAATTTCGCAAGAAGCAACACTGGCGTTCGAATTCGAAACGGCCGTCACCCAATCAAGTGCCGCGGCAGATATGTATTCCATCGGCGGATTGCTATTCCGCATGTCAGCTGGCAAAAACGTTGGCGATGTTCCACCGAACCAAATTGGCGATACGCTACAACAACGTGACTTTCCTAATTGGTTTGTTGAAACGATCGAAAACTTGATAGGCGAGGATCCTGAAGAACGCATGTCGGCCACTGACTTGGTGGCAGCCCTTGAAACCAATGGAGTCAAACCTTCGGATGAAGACTCGATTGCCAATGACCTGAAAACCGACTTCCGGCAAACGATTTCCAAGTTACTCCCAATCGAACCCGTGGAAGAACTCGAAGCTCCGCAATTGGGCGATTCGCGTGAACCGATTGCAAAAATTAACGAACCGATTGCGCTGGCAGCTGACGAGAGCTTGGCAGAAGATCCGCTTGACGCCGACGAGCGAATCGCGAAGGCTCAGGCGAGTATCCAACGTCGGCAAAGATTAAAGTGGCTGCAACCGGTATTGGTTGTCGCAGGATGCCTCGCCCTCGGCAGTATCTTTGCGGCCGTTTATTCTTACGGCACCAAACCCCAGACCAGCCAAAGCAGCCAATCGGTTTCGCCCAATAAACAACCAGACAAAACCGTCCGCAGCTTGCCACCCCTTGCTGCAAAAAATGAATCCGACGTGGCGTTAGACATTCCGCCGGTAATACAAACACTGATTTCTGACGACGGATCGACGCTCTGGGAAACCCCAACCCTCGGCCCTCCGATCGACCTAGATTACTTGCCGCCGGCACCAAAAATCATTTTGCACGCCAACCCGAGCCAGCTACTGGGAAAAGTCGAAGGACAACGTCTGCTTCGGGCCATGGGTCAACCGTTTGAAACGCTGTTGGCGAAATTCGAAAATTCGCTCGGAATCCCATTGGCCAATGTCGATCGACTGCTGCTGTCTTTCCACCAAACCGAACAAAATCAGTATCATTGGTTTGCGGTCGTCAGTTGCTCGTTACCCAAGGAGCAGCTAAAAGCCGCATGGGGCGATTTGACGATCGCCAAGTCTTTGAACGACGATACGATCTTCGAAGGTGATTCGGGTTTAAGCTATTTCTTTGTTGACGACGACACGAAAAATGATGCTGCCACTGATCCAAACTCCACTACCGACGTACCACCGGCCGATGAGCAACTCGTTAACCGACCGGTTCAGTTTAACCGACCAGTTAAGTTTTTGGTTGGACAAAACGAATTCGTCCAATCAGTTGCGGACCTAGGGTTTGGCTATCCAATTTCAGGACCCATCAAGGCGCTGCAAAAATCAAGCGACGAGCAACGGGATTTGAATTTGATCTTTTTGCGTCCATCGTTATTCAACGATCAAGGCCAAAACTGGATGGGAGGAAACTTGTCGGACTTCAATCGGCAACTTAGCGAATTGATTCCAGATGAAGTCAGTGGTGGCATATTAAGTTTTCACGCGGATAGTGGAGACTATTTCGAAGTCACGCTAGACCGCCGCGTCGACATTAAGGCGGAAGAACTGGAGACGCGGATCCAAACTGGAATCAGCCAACGGTTGCAAACTTTGGTCGGATTGACTGAGCGAATCCCACCCAACGAACACTGGCAAGCGTTACAGAATCGTTTTGGCGAAATGCTGTCTTCGGTGACTCGTGACTTTCGCTGGGCCAGTGGCGGCAGGCAACTGACCGGCAACGTTTGGTTGCCGCCAATGGCCTCGCACAACATAATCGCGACCTCGGAATTAGTCGCCGCCTTCCAACGAACCGCGGTTGATCCCGACGCCCCCCAACAACAAGTCCCTCAATCGCTCGCAGCGCTATTGCAAGCAAAACGCGATTTGGACATCGCCAACCCACCCGATTTGAACGTCCTGCTGGCCGATTTAGAGCAAGAAATCGACGGCGACTACAGCAGCTTGCCTTTTCAGTGGCGAATCGTGTTGCTGGGAGCCGATCTTGAAAAGGACGGGATCACCAAAAACCAGCGACCGGGGCCACTTAAACTAGAGCAAAAATCGTTTGCTGAGATTTTGACTTCGATTGTTGTTTCAGCGAACCCAGACAAAAACATCACCGGAGCCGCCGACCCCAACTGCAAATTAATCTGGGTCGTGGCTCAAGACCCCGAAAATGCAGACCAACAAGCGATTTTGATCACAACCCGCGCCGCTGCTGCAGAAAAATCCTATCAACTTCCCGATCCGTTCGTAAACTAATTGTAACGCCGCACTTTTTGCACCGAATCATTGGCTCAGCCCACCATCACCATGGAACCTTTTTCAATAACCTGTCATTCCTGTGCTGCTCGACTTAAGGTCGCTCGCCCAGAGTTGATTGATCAAACACTGGCTTGTCCCAAGTGCGGTTCCATGATCAACGTCCAACACCCGACCGGGTGGAAGCCGCCGATTCCGGAATCTAAAGGATCGCTGTCAGCGTTGTCCAGCGTCGTTAGTGGCAACGACTTTGATCAGATCGAAGATCTACTGCCCAAGCCAGGACAGAAAGTTCGGATCAGTCCATCGACTGGTGCAAAAACTACTGGTACGCCGACACCCCAACAACCAGACAAGCCTCGTTTTCAAAATCCGGTTCCTCCTACCAACGCTGGTCCAAATCAAACCGGCAATCCTGCCCAAGATCAACCGATTTTGCCGGGGCAACAATGGTCCAACCCCTCAACCCAGCAACGCAAGAAATTGATGCTGATGATCGGCAGTGCGGTTGCCACAGTTTTGTTAGTCGCAATCGCCATTACAACCATCGTTCGGTTGGGCGGTGAAACTTCAGATCCTGACAATGATCAAATTGCAGCCGGCGATTCGACTGAACCATCAGACGACCTATCAACACCTCCTACAACTGACAGTTCGACGACGTCCGATCCAGCGACCGAACCTGAGAAGCAAAACGGAGGCGGTTTTTTGGAGGACACTCCAACCACCCCACAACTACCCATTGAACAGAACACCAACTCCGACTCAGCTCCGCCAATCAACCCAGATGGTCCAAGATTCTCTCGTCCTGACATAGACATTAACTCCTCTCAATCTCCTGTCATTGACAATCCGCCCGCCATCAAACCCGACATCCCGATTGCGGGCGGTGCCAACACAGTCCCCAGTGAATCCAAGAATTTACAAGACTTGCTGCTGGAGCGAGGTATTTTGGTCGGCGAACTTGCGGACGTTGCGACTTTACTGCGGAGCTATGAAGACTCCAGTCGCCCTAAATTTTCGGTGCAGCCAGTTAAGACAAAAAACGCAAACTTCCAGCGTTTGCTAGAGCTACCGATTCGCAAACTTGACGCTCCCAACGGAATCACATTGGCCCGTGCCGCTCGCACGATCAGCCAACTTTCAGGCGTGCCGATCGCTGTCGATGTTCGTCAACTTTCACTGAAAGGTTTGCCTGCCAACCCAACACTTGAGCTGGCACTGAAAGACGAAACTGCTTTGTCAGCAGCTGAGAAAATTGCGGAACTCGCTGGCGCCAAAGCGACTGTCGTTGGCGAAGGGATTTTTATCTCATTGCCCGCCGACCAACAGAAAGCGAATTTCAAATTAAAATTCCCGAACGTGGGTGATTTGAACGACGAAGAGAAACAACGCTTTCTAGATTCGATTCAAGCGTTGATCGCACCGGCGGCCTGGAACCACCCCACCGCGCCCGCTACGCTTCGTTTCGAAGGTGACACCATTGAGTTGAATTCCAGCACCGCGGTCCACCATCATATAAAGATGCTAATCGAACGCATGAACGCAGCCGTTGAACTGGCGGCGGACCCTAAAAATGAAAACGCAATATCAGCCGTCACATCCCACTGGGCTGCCAGTGAACCATTGCGGAAACAACCAACCCGTTGGTCCGTTGGCCCCGATCTGACACTCGCAAGCTTTTTAGATCGAATCGAAAGACTCCATGGTTTAACTGTGATGGTCGACTGGTCGCCAGTGCGGGCGGCTGGCTGGACACCGTTGGTACAAGTTCCTGGCGAGCTGGTGGAGAAAGAAGTTGGCGAAGCGATCCGCCAGCTATCCAAAGCGATGAATTTAAGAGTGATCGGCATTGACTCTAAGACTCTACTGCTGACCACTCCGCAAACAGCCTATCAATCGCTAGACCTAGAAGTGTATCCGCTGTTGGCTGGCTGGGTCGATCAGACGAAGCCGGAAGAGATCGAACAGTTAATTTTCACGGCGTTGGGACAACAGGTGCAAGATAGTTTCGTTCGCATAGCATTTGAACCCAAATGCCGCGGCCTGATCGTCGTCGCCCCGCAGCCGATCCAACACCAAGTCGAAAAATTGATCGAACGACTAAGCCAAGC